>JAASSQ010000246.1 GCA_021767845.1 Roseovarius sp.
AAATCGGACTGGCCCTTCACGTCGCGCAGATCCTCGAACGGCAATTCGCCCGACACCGGGCAGAGCAGCACGGGATAATCCGACAGAAACGCCCGCCACGCCCGCATCAGGCGGGCGCGGTCCTGCAAGGTGTCCATCACCCGGTTCAGGTCCGGGTCCGGCGTGATCGCCTGAAGATAGCCGTAGATCGCGGTGGCGTCGGGATCGTCCTCGTCCTGCACCGCCCGCCCGGCGGCGCGGCGCATCTCCGACAGCCACATGATCATCTGAAGCTCCATCGCCTCGCGGAGCGGCGGGGTGTCGCGTTCCTCCACCGCCCAGCCCGCGTCGGACAGCCGCAAGGCGGCGGCGCGCAGCGCCTCCTTGATAGCGGGGTCCACGTCCATGCCATCGGGGGCCAGGCACAAGGCCGCGCGCCGGGGCAGGGCAGGGCCGCGCAGGAGCGCGGGCACATACCACGGGTCGCGCAGGTCGGGCGCGGCCATCGCCTCCAGTGACAGGCGCAGATCGGCGACGGATCGCGCCAGCGGCCCGGACACGGCCATGAGCTGCGCGCCGATATGGCGGTCGGCGCTGCTGGTGTTGACGGCCGGAACCCGCCCCAGCGACGGGCGCAGCCCGTGCACGCCGCAGGCATAGGCGGGATACCGGATCGACCCGGCGATATCCGTGCCTTGTGCCACCGGCCCCATCCCGGCGGCCACCGCCGCACCGGACCCGCCGGACGAGCCGCCCGGCGTGATGCCCGGCACGCGGGGATTGGTGGTATGCCCGTGCAGGGAATTGCGCGTGAACCACCGCAGCGAGAAGGCGGGCGTGTTGGTGCGACCCACGATCACCGCGCCCGCGCGGCGCAGGTTGGCGACCACGGGGCTGTCCTCATGTGCGAACAGGTCGCGTTGCAGGCGCAGCCCGTTGGTGGTGGCGAACCCCTTTTGATCTGTGTTGACCTTGATCGTGACGGGCACGCCGGTCATCGGACCGGGATCGAGCCCCTGTGCCAAGGCCGCATCAATGGCCTCGGCCGTGGCCAGCGCCTCGCTGTCGCACCGATCCACGATCGCATTGCAGCCGGGATTGGCCGCGTCGATCCGGTCGAGCGTCGCCTGTGCGACCTCGCGCGCCGAGACCTCGCGCGCGCGGACCAGACCGGCGATCTCGGTGGCGGTCAGCGCCCACAAGGCCGTCATGCCGCGCCCAATTGCCAATCGGTGCCGGGCACCGCGGCCAGAAGGTTGCGGGTATACTCGGCCTGCGGGTTCAGGAACACATCCGACACGGGGCCGATCTCGACCAGCTTGCCGTTCTGCATCACCGCCACCCGGTCGCACAGCTGCGCGGCCACGCGCATGTCATGGGTGATGAACATCAGCGACAGGTGCAGCCGCTTTTGCAAATCGCGCAGCAATTCCAGAACCTGCGCCTGGATCGACACATCCAGCGCCGACACGGCCTCGTCCGCGATGATCAGGTCAGGGTCCATTGCAAGGGCGCGGGCAATGCCGATCCGCTGGCGCTGACCACCGGAAAACTCGTGCGGATAGCGGTCGGCGGCGCCGGCATCCAGTTCGACGATCTCCAGCAATTCGCGCGCGCGGGCATGGGCCTTGTCCTTGGGCACACCCTGCACGATCGGCCCTTCGGACAGCGCATGCAGGATCTTCTTGCGCGGATTGAGCGAGGCATAGGGGTCCTGGAAGATCATCTGCACGCGCCTACGGGCGCGGCGCAATTCCTCGGCGGAGAGGGCGTTCATGTCCTGACCGTCAAGGATCACCTCGCCGCTGTCGGCCTCGACCAGCCGCACGATCGCGCGGCCCACCGTGGACTTGCCGGAACCGGATTCCCCCACGATGCCCAGCACCTCGCCCCGCGCGATGGTGAACGACACCCCGTCGATCGCCGTCACGCTGCGTTTCGGTTTGAAGAACCCGCCCGAGGTGACGAAGGTCTTGCGCAAATCGCGCACCTCCAGCACCGGGTCTTCGGTCACAGGCTCGGGGCTCGGCACGCTGTCGGACGGGATCGCCTCCAGCAGCGCCCGGGTATAGTCATGCTGCGGGTGTTCCAGCACGTCCGCCGCCTTGCCCTGTTCGACGATCTCGCCATGGCGCATCACGATCACGCGGTCGGCGATCTCGGCCACGACGCCGAAATCGTGGGTGATGAACATCACTGCCATGCCGTGCCGCTGCTGGATCGCCTTGATCAGGTCGAGAATCTGCGCCTGCGTGGTCACGTCCAGCGCCGTGGTCGGCTCGTCCGCGATCAGGATCGCGGGATCCAGCGCCAGCGCCATGGCGATCATCGCCCGCTGCCGCTGCCCGCCCGACAGCTGGAACGGGTAGGCGCGGATGATCTTCTCGGGATCGGGCAGACCCACCTCGCGGATCAGGTCCAGCGCCTTCTGGCGGCGTTCGGGCGGGGTCAGGCGGTTGTGCGCCTCGTAGACCTCGGCGATCTGGTCGCCGATCCGCATCAGCGGATTGAGCGCCGTCATCGGCTCCTGGAAGATCATCCCGATCCGGTCGCCACGCAGCTTGCGCCGCTCGGCATCGGGCAGGGCGAACAGGTCGCGTCCCTCGAACACGGCCTCGCCCTGCGCCACCTCCACCTGATCGGGCAGAAGGCCCATCAGCGCATTGGCGGTCATCGACTTGCCCGACCCGGATTCCCCCACCACGCACAGGATTTCGCCGGCGTTCAGATCGAATTCGACATCCTGCACGGCAAAGGCCCGGTCGGCGCCCGAGGGCAGCGAGATCGAAAGGTTGCGGATCGAAAGAACGGTCTCCATCTCAGCGCCCCTTTCTGGCCAGCCGCGGGTTCAGCGCATCGTTCAGCCCCTCACCGATCAGGTTGAGCGACAGCACCGTCAGCAGGATCGCCACACCGGGGATGAAGCTCAGCCACCAGGCGGTGCGGATCACGGTGCGCGCCGCCCCGATCATGTATCCCCAGCTCATGATGTTGGGATCGCCCAGGCCCAGGAAGGACAGCGAGCTTTCCAGCAGAATCGCCGTGGCAACCATCAGCGAGGCCATGACGATGATCGGCGACATCGCATTGGGCAGGACATGCCCGAACAGAATACGCGTGTTCGACAGCCCCGCCAGCCGCGCGGCATCCACGAATTCCCGCTTGCGCAGCGACAGGACCTCGGCCCGCACAAGCCGGGCCACCGGCGGCCAGCTCACGATGGCGATGGCCAGCGTGATCGTGGGCAGCGTGGGCTCCATGATCGCCACCAGCACGATCGCCAGGGCGAAATTCGGGATCGTCTGGAAGAACTCGGTAAAGCGCATCGCGCCATCGTCCACCAGCCCGCCGTAGAAGCCCGCGAAGGCCCCCAGCGGCACACCGATCAGCAGCGCCACCAGGGTCGAGACCAGCCCCACGATCAGCGACACGCGCGCCCCGTGCACCAGCCCCGCCGCCACGTCGCGGCCCAGCGTGTCGGTGCCCAGCGGCAGGCCCTCGGCGGTGAAGGGCGGCAGGAACGGGCGCTGCACCATCTTCCACGGGCTGTCCGGGTAGATCAGCGGCGCGAAGATCGCCAGCACCACGACCGTGGTCAGGATGATCAGCCCGATCAGGGCGCCCCGGTTGCGCGAAAAGCGTTTGAGGAAGTCGATCATGGCTCTCTCCTCATATCCGCGGGTCGATCAGCCGATAGACGATATCGGTGATGATGTTGAAGGCGATCACCATGGCCGCCGAGACCAGGAAAACCCCCAGAAGCGTGTTGTAATCGCGCGCTGTCAGGCTTTCGAACATCAGCCGCCCGATGCCCGGCCAGGCGAAGACCGTCTCGGTCAGAACCGCGCCGCCCACTAGCTGACCCGCCTGCAGACCGGCCAGCGTGACCACCGGCAGCAGCGCGTTGCGCAGAATGTGGCGGCGCCGGATCGTGCCCTCGGCCAGCCCCTTGGCGCGCGCGGTCTTGACGAAATCCATCTGGCTCACTTCCAGCACCGAAGAGCGCGTCATCCGCAGGTAAACGGCCATGAAGAACAGACCCAGCGTCAGCGCGGGCAGGAAAAGGTGCTTGAGCCGGTCCAGAACCATCTGCACCCCGGTCAGTTCCGCCCCCACGCTCTCGTATCCGAAGGCCGGGAACCAGCCCAGCTTGACCGAGAACAGAACCACCGCCATCAGCGCCACCCAGAACAGCGGCGTGGCATAGAACAGCAGCGCCATCGAGGTGATCGCCGTGTCACCCCATTTGCCCTGCCGCGCGGCGGCGGCCAGTCCGAAGATCACGCCCAGCAACAGCGACATGCCGAAGGCAGTCAGCGTCAGCAGCAGCGTGGCGGGCAGACGATCCAGGATCAGGTCCAGAACCGGCATCTGCTGGCGATAGGAATAGCCGAGGTCCAGTTGCAGCACGCCCGAGACGTAATTCCAGAACTGCACGTAAA
>JAASSQ010000247.1 GCA_021767845.1 Roseovarius sp.
CGCCAGATGCTCATCTACCGCGCGATGGGCTGGCCGCTGCCGGTCTATGCCCATATCCCGCTGATCCACGGCCCCGACGGCAAGAAGCTGTCCAAGCGGCACGGCGCGCTTGGCGTGGACGAATACCAGCGCATGGGCTACCCGGCGGCGGGCATGCGCAACTACCTCGCGCGTCTGGGCTGGAGCCACGGGGATGACGAGTTCTTCACCGACGCGCAGGCGCGCGACTGGTTCAATCTCGACGGCATCGGCAAATCGCCCGCCCGCTTCGATTTCAAGAAGCTGGAAAACCTCTGCGGGCAGCACATGGCCGCGACGGACGATGCTGCGCTGCTGCATGAATTGCAGGGCTTCCTGGCCGCCACCGGACAGCCGCCGCTGTCTGACGCCAAGTCATCGCTGATGCTCGAGGGCATGTATTGCCTCAAGGAGCGCGCAAAGACCTTCCCGGAACTGCTTGATAAGGCGGCCTTTATCCTGTCCGACCGCCCGATCGAGCCGGACGAGAAATCGGCGAAGGCGCTCGACGATGTATCCCGTAGTATACTGAAGGAATTGACGCCGCAGTTGCAAACTGCTAACTGGTCGCGCGACGCGTTGGAGGCTGTGGCGATGCAATTTGCCGAGGCCAAGGACGTGAAATTCGGCAAGCTGGCTGGCCCCCTCAGGGCCGCTCTGGCCGGCCGCAGCGTTACACCGAGCGTGTTCGACATGATGCTCGTGCTCGGGCGAGAAGAAACCATCGCCCGGCTCACCGATGCCGCCTGCGAGAGTGGTTAACCTACTCGAAAGGCCTACCGTAATACCCAGCCCAATGCGCAGTCCGGCGCGGGCCTGAAGAGGGAGAGTCCCATGGCTGAGAGCAAATCCACCGCGAAGCTGACAATCGAGGGCAAGGAATACGACCTGCCCATCTATTCCGGCACCGCCGGTCCCGACGTGATCGATATCCGCAAGCTCTATGCGCAGGCGGGCGTGTTCACTTACGACCCCGGCTTCACCTCGACGGCAAGCTGCGACAGCACCATCACCTTCATCGACGGCGGAAAGGGCGAGCTTCTGCACCGCGGCTACCCGATCGACCAGTTGGCCGAGAAGTCGCATTTCCTCGAGGTGTGCTACCTGCTGCTCTACGGGGAATTGCCCACCGCCGCCCAGCTCGAGGATTTCGAGACGCGGGTGACGCGCCACACCATGCTGCACGAGCAGATGATGTATCTGTTCCGCGGCTACCGCCGCGACGCGCACCCGATGGCGATCATGGTCGGCGTGGTCGGTGCGCTCAGCGCCTTCTACCACGACTCCACCGACATTTCCGACCCGTGGCAGCGCGAGGTGGCCTCGATCCGCATGATCGCCAAGATGCCCACCATCGCGGCCAACGCCTTCAAGTACACGATGGGCCAGCCCTTCGTCTATCCGCGCAACGATCTGGACTATGCGTCCAACTTCCTGCGCATGTGCTTTGCCGTCCCGGCCGAGGATTACGAGGTCAACCCGATCCTCAGCCGCGCGATGGACCGGATCTTCACGCTGCACGCCGATCACGAACAGAACGCCTCGACCTCGACGGTGCGCCTGGCCTCGTCCTCGGGCGCCAACCCCTTCGCCTGCATCGCGGCGGGCATCGCCTGCCTGTGGGGGCCGGCGCATGGTGGCGCCAACCAGGCCTGCCTTGAAATGCTGCGCGAGATCGGCACGCCCGACCGCATCCCCGAATACATCGCCCGTGCCAAGGACAAGGACGATCCCTTCCGCCTGATGGGCTTCGGCCACCGGGTCTACAAGAACTTCGATCCGCGCGCCAAGGTGATGAAGCAATCCGCCGACGAGGTGCTGGAGCTTCTCGGGATCGAGGACAACCCGACCCTGCAAGTCGCCAAGGAGCTCGAGGCGGCGGCGCTGGCCGACCCCTATTTCACCGACAAGAAGCTCTTCCCGAACGTCGATTTCTACTCGGGCATCATCCTCGAGGCGATGGGCTTCCCGACCTCGATGTTCACGCCCATTTTCGCGCTGTCGCGCACCGTGGGCTGGATTTCGCAGTGGAAGGAAATGATCAGCGATCCGCAACTGAAGATCGGCCGCCCGCGCCAGCTCTATCACGGCGAAACGCTGCGCGATTACGTGGACATCGAAAACCGCTGATCGCAAGGCCCCCACCGGCCCCGACAGACAGACGCCCCCGCATGGATTTGCGGGGGCGTTTTCATGGGTGAGCCAAACCGGCCGGCCCTTCAGCGCAACCCGCGCGATGGCCAGACCGCGGGATGGCGACACGACATGCGGTCAAAGCGCTTTATCCCGGCCACGCCCGCACATCCGCTGGTCGGCAGCCCTGCGAAAGCCAATCGCCAGCCCGGGGGGCGGTCTGGCGATCGCGCGGCGCCTTCGGCGCTATTCGCGCGAGGCACTTGGCCTACACAGGACTCGGCCGAGCCGCAGATGCGACGGGCCGCGGCGCGGCGAACCTTCGTCTGTTCAGCTTGGTTAATCCCGGCCACTGGAGCGCAACTTGTAGGCAATGCACTATGACCTGCCCAATCGCCGGGCCGTGGGGGCGGCCCGTCGATGGCGCGGCGGCCTGCAGCCTTGACTCCGCGCAAGATCGCGACCGCCTGCGCCTCAACGGCCCTCGTATTTGGCGCTGCGCTTTTCCAGGAACGCCACCACGCCTTCCTTGAAATCCCGTGTCGTGCCGCAGACGCCCTGCAACTCGGCCTCGAGGTCCAGTTGTCGGTCGTAATCGTTCGACCAGCTTGCCCGGATCGCCTGTTTCAACTGGCGGTAGGCCACGGTCGGCCCCTTGGCCAGATGCGCCGCGCGGGCCTGCCAGTGATCGGCGAACTCGGCGTCCGGCACCGCCTCCCAGATCATGCCCCAGTCGCTGGCCTGCTTCGCGCCGATCGGTTCCGCGAACAGCGCCGCGCCCATCGCCTTGGCCGCCCCCATCTGGCGCGGCAGCCAGTAGGTGCCGCCCGCATCCGGGATCAGCCCGATCCGCGTAAAGGCCTGCAGGAAATAGGCGCTCTCGGCGGCGATCACCACGTCGGCGGCCAGCGCAAGGTTGGCCCCCGCCCCGGCGGCCGCCCCGTTCACCGCGCTGATCGTCGGCACCGGGCATTCGCCTATGGCGCGCAGCATCGGCTCGTATTCGTCCCGCAGCACCCGTTCCAGGTCCATGTTGGCCGCGTTGCCGCTGTCGCTCAGGTCCTGCCCCGAGCAGAAGCACTTGCCATTTCCGGTCATCACCACAACGCGGGCGTCCTGCGCCCCCTTGCCCACCGCGTCGGTGATCTCGGCCCGCATCTGGGTGTTGAGCGCATTCATCTTGTCGGGCCGGTCCAGCCGCAAAATGGCAACGTCCTCCACGAAATCGAGCGTGATGGTCTGGTACTCTGTCACGGGTCTTGTCCTCCGGGCTGTGTGCGCCCCAGTCAAACCCGATTTCCCGCCCGGTGAAAAGATGGACGGGGCGTCAGTCCTTCATGATCTCGCGCAGCCGGGCCGCCTCGTCCTCGCTCAGCACGTCGGCGGCGCCCTCCTCGCTCTGCGCCACCTCGCGCCTCCGCAGGTAGCTCCAGCCGACGCCCGCCGCAATCAGCAGCATCGCCGGCCCCGCCAGCCACAGCACCAGGTTCGACCCCGTCTTGCGCGGCTCCAGCAGAACGTATTCGCCGTAGCGGTCCACGATGAACTCCACGACCTCTTCATTCGTGTCCCCCGCCAGCAGGCGTTCTCGCACAAGGATGCGCATGTCGCTGGCCAGCTCGGCATTGGAATCGTCGATGCTCTCGTTGCGGCACACAAGGCACCGCAGCCCCGAGGAAATCTCGCGCGCCCGTTCTTCCAGCGCCGGGTCGTCCAGCATCTCGTCGGGCTGCACCGCGCCCACCGGCAGCGGCAGGGCAAGGCTCAGGCCCAGGGCCAGCGTCAGGATCAGCCGCGTCATTCCGCCGGCACCCCCGTGGCCTGTCTCTGCGCCTTGCGCGCGCCCGCGGCCACCCGGTAGCGCCGGTCGCTCAGGCTCAGCAGACCACCAAGCGCCATCAGGATCGAGCCGCCCCAGATCCAGTTCGCCAGGGGCTTGTAATAGGTCCGAACCGCCCATCCGCCATTGCTCTGCGGATCGCCGATCACGACATAGACATCCCGCAGGAAGCCGATATCCAGCGCCGCTTCCGTGGTGGGCATCTTGGCCACCGGGTAGAAGCGTTTCTCGGGGTAGAGCGTGGAAATCTCCTCGCCATCCTTCGCCAAGGCCACCACGCCCTGCGTGGCCTCGTAATTCGGCCCCTCGATGCGGCGCACGTCCTCCAGCGTCAGGGTGAACCCGGCCACCTCGAAGCTTTCGCCCTGCTGGACCACGCGGATGTCCTCGGCCTCCCAGGCCATCAGCCCGGCCAC
>JAASSQ010000036.1 GCA_021767845.1 Roseovarius sp.
CGGGTGCTTGACATGAATGACCGCGCGCTGCGCGATGTGGTCACCTCGCTTGGCGGTGTCGCCAACGGCTTCCCGCGGCAGACGGGCTTCGACATCACCGTGGCGTCTGAAGTAATGGCGATCCTGTGCCTTGCGACGGATCTTGAGGATCTGGAGCGCCGCCTCGGCAACATCATCGTGGCCTATACCCGCAAGAAAGAGCCGATCACCTGCCGTGATATCAAGGCCGACGGCGCGATGACCGTCCTGCTGAAGGATGCGATGCAGCCCAACCTGGTGCAGACGTTGGAAAACAATCCCGCCTTCGTGCATGGTGGCCCGTTTGCCAATATCGCGCATGGCTGCAACTCGGTGATGGCGACGACAACAGCCCTGAAACTGGCCGATTACGTGGTGACCGAAGCCGGCTTTGGCGCCGATCTGGGGGCCGAGAAGTTCATGAACATCAAGTGCCGCAAGGCCGGGCTTGCGCCCTCGGCGGTGGTCGTCGTGGCAACGGTCCGTGCGATGAAGATGAACGGTGGCGTCGCCAAGGCCGATCTCGGGTCGGAGAATGTCGAGGCGGTCAAGAAGGGCTGCCCCAACCTTGGTCGCCATATCGAGAACGTCAAATCCTTCGGCGTGCCGGTTGTCGTCGCGATCAACCACTTCGTGACGGACACCGATGCAGAAGTGCAGGCCGTGAAGGATTACGTGGCCGAACAGGGCTCCGAGGCGATCCTGTGCCAGCATTGGGCGAAAGGATCCGAAGGCACCGAGGAGTTGGCCACGCGCGTTGCCCAGATTGCCGAGGCGGATCAGGCCAACTTCGCCCCGCTCTATGCCGACGACATGCCGCTTCTGCAAAAGATCGAAACCATTGCCAAGCGCGTCTATCGCGCGGATGACGTTCTGGCCGATCAGAAGATCCGCAACCAGCTCAAGGATTGGGAGGAGGCGGGTTATGGCAATCTGCCGGTTTGCATGGCCAAGACCCAGTATAGCTTTACCACCGATCCCAACCGCCGGGGCGCCCCCACGGGCCATTCCGTGCCGATCCGCGAGGTGCGCCTTAGCGCGGGTGCGGGTTTTATTGTGGTGATCTGCGGCGAGATCATGACGATGCCAGGCCTTCCCAGTAAACCGGCCGCGGAAGCGATCAAACTGAACGCGGATGGCGATATCGAGGGCCTGTTCTGACGACCCGCACTTGCATCCATGCGTCCTGCATCGGTATGCGGGGCGCATCACGACCCCAGATCGGAAAGGGAACCCGATGACTGCAGAGATCATCGACGGCAAGGCCTTTGCCGCGACCGTCCGCAAAAAGGTGGCCGGACACGTTGCGAAGCTGACGGAACAGCACGGCATCACCCCGGGGCTGGCCGTGGTGCTTGTCGGCGAGGATCCGGCCAGCCAGGTCTACGTTCGCTCCAAGGGCAAGCAGACTGTCGAGGCCGGCATGAGCTCTTACGAGCACAAGCTGGAGGCCCACACGTCGGAGGCCGAGCTTCTGGCCCTGATCGACAAGCTCAATGCGGATCCTGCCGTGCATGGCATCCTTGTCCAGTTGCCCTTGCCCGATCACTTGAACGAGGATCTGGTCATCAACGCCATCGACCCCGCCAAGGACGTGGACGGTTTTCACATTTCCAACGTCGGGCTTCTGGGAACGGGACAGAAATCCATGGTGCCGTGCACGCCCTTGGGGTGTCTTATGATGCTGCGCGATCATCATGGCAGCCTGTCGGGCATGAACGCTGTGGTGATCGGCCGGTCGAATATCGTCGGCAAGCCGATGGCGCAGCTCTTGCTGGGGGATAGCTGCACCGTGACCATCGCGCACAGCCGGACGAAGGACATCGAAGAGGTCGCGCGCCGGGCCGATATCGTGGTTGCTGCCGTTGGTCGGCCCGAGATGGTGACGGGCGACTGGATCAAACCGGGTGCCACGGTCATCGACGTGGGCATCAACAGGATCGACGCGCCTGAAAAGGGCGAGGGCAAGACACGGCTTGTCGGGGATTGTCACTTCGACAGTTGCGCTGAGGTGGCCGGGGCGATCACGCCGGTTCCCGGTGGGGTTGGCCCGATGACGATCGCCTGCCTTCTGGCCAACACGGTCACGGCCTGTTGCCGCGCCAACGGTCTACCCGAACCCGAGGGACTGACCGCCTGACAAGCATGCAACGAGCCTTCCGAAACGCCCCGGACAATTTCCGCGGCATTTCAGGTCCGGGCGACCGGAACCATCGTTCCCGTCATCAGCGCGACATGCGTTTCGTGCCCGTCTTCGCAGGCATAGATGTCGGATTGCACGATAACCAGGCGTCTTCCGGTCTTGATCACCTTGCCGCGCGCGACTAACAGGTCGCCGCGACCGGGTGCAAGCAGGTTGATTTTCATCTCGGCCGTCAACACTTCGTGGTCGTCCGGCATGGTTGTCAAGGCTGCATAACCAGCGGCGCTGTCCCCGATGGCGAACGTCAGGCCGGCATGTGCAAACCCATGCTGCTGCCGGCTTCCAGGCAGGATCGGGGCCTGGATTTCCGTCTGCCCTTCCTCGATGCGCACCAAGCTGGCGCGCAATGTTTCCATCAGCGATTGCGAGGCAAAACTCTGCCTGATTTTCGTTTCGATCCGGCTAGGCATTGCTGTCTTTCTGCTTTGAAATGTGAAGTGGCCATCAGGTTTCTTCTCAAAGTTGAGTGTCGAAGCCTTGGCAGATAGCGCAGATACGCTATAACACCGATATGTGGTGCCCAATCGAAATCGAATGTTGATCCAGATGAATCCTGTTTCTGTGTTCGCAGAGACGTTCCGATCCATTCTTTCGCCTCTGACGATCTTTATCTGGCTGACCTGCATAATCCTGGCCACGCTCTCCGGGCCGTTCGGGACGTATGAGGGCATGGATTGGCCGACGCGGACCCTATACTGGTCATGCATCGTGACCGCCGCGGTCGTGTTCGGCTATGCGGCACGGGCCTTGGCTGTCTTGGTCATCGGCTACAGTCGACCGATCCTTTTCGATCTGTTTGCGGCCGGTCTCATGGCCCTTGTGTTCGGTCCGATGGTCTGGATCGTGCGGGTGCTTTTTCAACCCGATGTCTTAGGCGGTGACCTGCAGATCGAGCGTGTTGTCATCCACACATTTGTTATCGCTGCGGGGGTTTTCGTCTTGCGGCGGCAGATCTGCGTGACCGAGCCGGGGGCATACCTGACAACCGACCCGTCGCCGCCGCATGACGATGACGACCAGCCAAGGCTCTTGCGCCGGCTGCCCGAAGACATGCGCGGGGCTGTCTTGCGCCTGAGCGCGAATGACCATTATGTCCAGGTTGTCACGTCCCACGGTGCCGAGGTGCTTCGCCTTCGGCTTTCCGATGCGATTGACGAGATGGAACCGGTGGAAGGCTATTGCACGCACCGGTCCCATTGGGTCGCGCGGCAGGCCATCGCCGGGGTCGAACGGGAGAATGCCCATAAGCTGTTCCTGGTGCTGACAAACGGGGATCGGGTGCCCGTCAGCCGCAAGTTCCGCCCGACGCTCGAACGCGAGGGGATCATCGAACCGGCCGGATCGCGCGAGCCTGCCACGGTCGGCAAGAGCTGACCCTTCACCTCGGCATCGGAACGGCGCGCGCCACCGGGCCGGTGAGGATCGCCAGGGCGTCCTTGCGCATCAGGCTGGAAACCGCATGGTCACGGCTGCGCAGGCCGCCCGTATAGGTGCCGTAGGCCGGCAGGATCACCCGATCCGCATCCACCAGAAAGGCAGGCCGCGTGACCGCGCGCCCCTTGGGCCGCACTGTGACCTTGGGATGATAATGCCCCGACAACTCACCGCTTTGGCCCGGTTTCGCGATGTGACGGAAGATCAGTGGCGGCAAAGGCAGTTCGGCCAGATGCGTGCCGCCCAGTTCGAGGGGGCCTGGATCGTGATTGCCTTCGATCCAGACCCACCGGCGCCCGGCCTGCAATGCGGTGATCCAGAGCTTGTCTTGGTCGCGCAAGGCCGCGGCCGCGGCGCGATCCTCGAAACTGTCGCCAAGGCAGATCACGGTCTGCGCGCCTGTCACGGCAAGGTCAGCTTCCAGCCGGGAAAGCGTATCCTGAGTCTCGTATGGGGGCAGGGGGGCGTCGCCACGCCGCGCGCGCCGTTCCGATTTGCCAAGGTGCAGGTCCGACACGCAGAGCAAATCCTCGGCAGGCCAGTAAAGCGCACCCGATCCAAGCGCCACGAGGGTCTGACCGGCCAGGGTGAAGCGGTATCCGTTCATGATCCGTTCTTCGCGTGTCCACGGTGGAATTGCAACCCTCAGACGCCCAGTCCCGCCGCCTGCAACAATCGTTCGGTTTCCTCTTCGAGAAGCCGTTCCTGACCTGCACCTTCGACTGGTGTGCGGCCAGCCTCGAGAAACATAGGTGCAGCAAACGGCGTCACGCGCGGCAGGCGCAGAAGGTCGATGCGGTCGCCGACACGTTCGATCATCTGTTCGATGCGCCCGAAGTCGATCAGCCCGCGCATGGCCTCTTGCCGGGTGATGTCGAGGAGCAGGTGGTCGGGATCGTATTTGACCAATGTGTCATAAAGGATGTCCGAAGAAAACGTGGCCTGGCGGCCCGTCTTGCGGGCTTGCGGCGTGTTGCGTTGGATCAGGCCGGCGATGGTGGCCGAGGCGCGAAACGTGCGCTTCATCAGCGCGTTGCCGGCAAGCCATTGGTCCAGCCCGTCGCGCAAGGCGTCGCGCGCGAAAAGCGGTGCGGGATCGGTCAGCGGCTCCAGCCCCCAGATCAGCGTGGCGTAATCGGTGCACACGAACCCAAGCGGCGCCAATCCCATCTCCTCCATCCTCTTGGTCACGAGCAGTCCCAGGGTTTGTTGCGCGTTACGCCCCGCGAAGCCGTAGATGCAGACATGTTCACGGCCCTCATGCGGAAAGCTCTCGATCAGCAGCCGCCCCTTGCGGGGCAGGTCCGAGACCTCGCGCTGCAAATGCAGCCATTCGCGCGTGTGGGCCGGCAGTTCCGGCCAATCCTCTTGCGCCAGGATGGTCAGGATGCGGTCGCTCAGTTGGGTCGAGGTGGCGAATTTCGTGCCCATGAACGTGGCGATCTTGGGCTCGCGCCCCGGATCGCGGCTGACCTCGACCACCATTTCGCGCAAGGATTCAAACCGTACGACCTGCCCGCCGATCAGGAACGTGTCTCCTGGGGTCAGCGAGGCTGCGAAGCCTTCCTCGATCTCACCCAGTGGCTTGCCGCCTCTCGTGCGGCGCATCCGCACTTTCAACGTGTCTGTGTCCTGGATCGTGCCGATATTCATTCGGATCAGGCGGGCGCTGCGCGGGTCGCGCAATTGCCAACGCCCGTCCGGCAGTTGCTTGAGCCTTTGCCATTGGTCATAGGCGCGCAGGGCATAGCCCCCGGTGGCGCAGAAATCGAGGCAGGCATTGAACTCCGCGCGCGTCAGGTCGCTGTAGGGGCCGGCGCTCACGACTTCTTCGTAAAGCGAACCGGCATCGAAGGGGCCGGCGCAGGCCGTGATCAGGATTTGCTGGCACAGCACGTCACGGGGCCCCGGTCCGCGTGGCTCACCATCGAGGTCGTGGTCCCGCACGGCCTGAAGCGCCGCGCGGCATTCCACCACCTCGAAGCGGTTGGCCGGCACCAGAAGCGCCTTGGATGGCGCGTTGTAGCGGTGATTGGCCCGGCCGATCCGCTGCACCAGCCGCTTGACGTTCTTGGGCGCGCCGATCTGGATCACGAGGTCCACATTGCCCCAGTCAATTCCCAGATCCAGGCTTCCGGTGCAGACGATGCCGCGCAATTCGCCGCGCTGCATCGCGGCCTCGACCCGTTCGCGTTGCTGCCGGTCAAGCGATCCGTGGTGAATGCCGATCGGCAATGCATCCTCGTTGGCCAGCCACAGCCGGTGAAAGAACAGTTCGGCCTGCGCGCGTGTGTTGTGAAAGATCAGCGTTGTCTTGTGGGCTTTCACCTGGTCCAGAACCGCCGGTATCGCATAGGCCGCGCCACCACCGGCCCAAGGCGGCGGTTCGGCGGTTTCCAGCATCGAGATGTCGGGCTCGGGCCCCGGATCGGCCATCAGGATTTCGCACGGATCGGGGTGACGCGCCAGCAGCCGCGCGATCGCCCCGGGATCTTCCACGGTTGCGGACAAGCCCACGCGGCGCAGGTCCGGGCACAAGGTCTGAAGCCGCGCGAGGGCCAGCATCAATTGATCGCCGCGCTTGGACTCGGCCAGGGCGTGAATTTCGTCTACGACGACCCGCTTGAGGCCTTTGAAAATGCGGGGCGCATCCTCGTATGAGGTCAGCAAGGCCAGGCTTTCAGGGGTGGTCAGCAGGATATGGGGCGGGTCCGCGCGTTGCCGGCGCTTGCGGCTGGACGGGGTGTCACCGGTCCGGTCCTCGACCCGGATGGGCAGGTCCATTTCAGTGATGGGCATTGTCAGGTTGCGGCGGATATCGGCCGCGAGGGCCTTGAGCGGCGAGATGTAAAGCGTGTGCAACCCCTCGTGGCCGTCCTGCGCGAGTTCGGCCAGCGTGGGCAGGAAACCTGCCAGAGTCTTGCCGCCCCCCGTCGGTGCGATCAACAGGGTCGCCGGATCATCCGCCCGCTCCAGCATCGCGTGCTGGTGCGGGTGAACCGACCATCCGCGCTTGGCGAACCAGTCATGAAAAATGCGCGGCAAACTCGACATGCTCGGAAGTTAGGGCACGGGCATGTCGAGGGAAAGGCGCGTCACTTCACGATCTTTTCGTCCTTGACGAACATGTTGGCCCAAGCCCGGTCGATCAGGTCCGGCGTCATCTGATACGGGATGCCCTCGAACTCGCAGATCGAGATCATCTGGTCGATCAGGAAGATCGGCTGGTAGTTCGCATAGACGTTGTCGATGGTCGGATACTTGGTCTTGAGAAGGTGGACGAGTGCCGCTTCGTCAAGGGGCATCTGCCGCTTCTTCGCGACCATAGCAAAGATCTTCAGGAAGTTTTCCTGGTTCGGGCCATCGATTTTGATCTTGAAAAAGATCCGGCGCAGCGCGGCCTGATCGAAGATCTCGTTCGGGTGGAAGTTGGTCGAGAAAATCACCAGCGTGTCGAACGGCACCTCGAATTTCTCGCCCGACTGCAGGGCAAGGATGTCCTTGGATTCCTCCAGCGGAACGATCCAGCGGTTGACCAGGGCCTGCGGCGGTTCGGCCTGTCGGCCAAGGTCGTCCACGATGAAGATCCCGCCCGTGGATTTCAGTTGCAGCGGCGCCTGGTAGGTGCGGGCCGTCGGGTTGTAGACCAGATCCAGCATGTCGAGGCTCAATTCACCGCCCGTGATGACGGTGGGGCGTTCGCAGCGCACGTAGCGGGTGTCGAAGGTGCGTTTGCGGCGCAGGCTGTTGGGATCGTCCCGTTCGACCTCGGCCTTGGAATGCACGATCGGGTCGTAGACGGTGATGACCTGGCCCGAATACTCGATGGCACGGGGGACATAGATCCTGTCACCCATGGCATCCCGGATGCCGTTGGAAATACTGGATTTACCGTTCCCGGGCGGGCCATACATCAGGATAGATCGACCTGCCGAAACCGCCGGGCCAAGATGATCCAGCAGGCTGTCGGGCAGGACCAGATGCCCCATGGCGTCGGTCAGTTCATTGCGCGTGATCTGGATGTTGCGGATCGACTGGCGCTCGACCTGCTCGCGATACGCAGCCAGCGGCACGGGCATGGCGCCGAAGTATTCCGACTGCGCCAGAGCATCCAGAGCACGGGACTTGCCCGCGTCGGTCAGCTGATACCCCATTTCATTGCCGGAGTTCGCGTTCAGGGTGCCTGTCGCCTCGACCAGCCTTTGTTCGCGCGACAGGTCGATCAGCTCCTGCGTCACGGCACGCGGCAGGCAGATCGCTTCGGACAGTTCGCTGGCGGTGTCGATGTTCTTTCGGAACATCGTCTTGATGAGGATATCGCGCATCATGACGATGGGCAGTTGCATGTCGTCCAAGCTGCTCGGTGGCGGTGGGGGCTGAACGCCCTGGGTGGCTTGCATGTTCATCGAGAATGGTCCGCGGTTGCGTGTTGCATGTTGCTCGCACCGCGGGGACGCGGGCGATTGCGGCAACCATGACGGTCAAATATGCGGATTTTGTGGAAACTGTCAGGCAGGCGCGGGGCGGCCGCCGCGGCCCTACGGCCCGAAGGCCAGCCCGAGCCCAAGGTAGATCACGAGCGTGCTGCCAAGAGCGAATCCCATGGGAAACTTGTTCCCCCGCGACCAGCTTTCCCAATCGGGCGCCATGCGTCTTATAGGGCTGTGTTTGGCAACCCGGTGCGTGATGTAGCAGGCCACCAGGTTGACCGAGAAGATCATGAACAGAAGCATGAGGTCGTCCGGGTCGATGAAGGGGGCCGCGGCGGCCAGGAATTTCGAGTCGCCTGCCCCCATCAGCCCGCCGGCATTGGCGACCATCCCGATCACCAGAACGATCACGAGGTTGAGAAGCCGCCAAGGGTATTCGGGCAGCGGCAGCGCAAGCAGCCCGACCACGAGGAAGATCCCGGTCAGGGTCACCACCGCGGTGTTGGGGATGCGCATGGCGCTCAGGTCGCTCCAGATCACCCAGAGACAGACCGGAAACACGAAGGGCAGAAACCATGCGGCTTCGGCAACGGTGATATGGATCGGCATCTGTGCGCTCCGCAGGCTCAGTTGGTGACGTTGCCCTCAAGCGCGCGAAGGCTGCGCACCGCAGCTTCGAAATGCTGGGGGTGCGTGTCGATCGCGTCACGCAACAGTCCCTTGCCGATCTCGGTATCGCCCTGCTTCACCGCGGACAGACCGAGCGTGTAGAGAAGTTGTGCCCGCTCTTCCTGCGACATCGGGATCACTGGAAGGGCGTATTTCTTTTGCGCGCCGCGGGCCAGAACAAGGTTGTTCTTGGCAGTGAAAAGCGCGTCGTCCTGTCGGATCGCGTCCGAAAACAATCGCTCGGCGGCCTCGAAATCACCGCGTGTCAGTTTGGAATAGCCCCAGTTGTTCATCACTCCGGCCGGGCGCGTCGTCAGGCCCACGGCCGTTTCGTAGAAACTGTCAGCCTTCTTCCAGTCCTTGTTGCTATCGGCGATCATGGCCTCGAGACGGTATCTCTTGAACGTCTCGAAGGTCGGCGGGATCGCATCCAGCACCTCGTCGGCGCGCTTCCATTCGTTGCTTCGGATCAGCGCATCGGCGTAATCTACCCTGTCTTCGTTGGTCGCACCCTCGCTATCCACGACCTTTTTCCAGGCAGAGACGGCCTCGGTGTTGCGTTTGGCCCTTATGAGCGACTTCGCAAGCCCGCGCTGAAGGTCGATCCGGTCGGGTTTTTCCGCGGTGGCGCGTTGGAAATAGGACACCGCTTCGTTCGGGTCCGCCACGTTCAGCATCACGTCGTTGAGGTTGCTTTCATCGACGACGTTCACGCTTTGAAACGCACGATCGACATCTTGGGTGCCGGAATCCTCGCAGCCTGCAAGGGTCAGCGCACCTGCAGCGCACAGGGCTGTCAGAATGGAGTGGCGCATTTTTGCGTCCTTTTTCTGCCTTCGCCTCGTTACTGGATGCGGCGGATCAGGTAGTCACTGCTGCCGCGCCGAACCAGCTTGTAGTCTTGTTCTTGCGGAGCAGCATAATCGGAATTTTCCGATTTTGCGAGTGCTAAGCGCAGATTGTCCCGAATTGCGTCGCTCGCGCCATTGTCGAAGGCGTAAGCCCGGCGAAAAACCTGCGCCGCTTCGGCAATGTCGCCCTTTTCCATGAGAACGACCCCGAGGTTGTTCCATATCTCGGGCGCATCGCCATCTTTCTCGATGGCGTCGCGCAACAGCCGCTCAGCCGTTCCAAGACGGCCTAGGCCAAGATTGGCGCTGCCCAATCCCGCCAGAACATCGGACGTCATGCCATGGGTCAGGGCCGCCCGGCTGTAGGCGTCGATTGCCAGTTCGTATTCGCCGGCATCCATCAGCCGGTGCCCGACAACAAGACCATCCACGGCATCGCCCCGCTGCGCAACGCCGGGGGCGTACGGGTTCTCACGCGAGACGCCCTCGCCGCATCCGGCGAGGGCGGTTATGAGGACAAGCGCAGCGCCCTTGCGTTTCATCGCGGCCCTTTCGCGTCGGCCTTACATTTCGAATAGCTTCATGATCCCAAGCAAGGAGGGGCCGACCAGAATGATAAGCAGTGGCGGGACTGTAAGCATCATCGTTGCCAATGTCATCTTCGTGGGCAGCTTGTTGGCTTTTTCTTCGGCGCGCATGACCCGTTTGTCACGCATCTCGGCGGCGTACACGCGCAGGGCATCCGCGATCGAGGTGCCGAAGGTCTGCGACTGGACCAGCACGGTCACGAAGCTGGAAATGTCCTGCACGCCGCAACGTTCCGCCATCTCGTTGAGGACCGAGGGCTTGTCCCGGCCTGCCTTGATCTGTTGAGCGACGATCTCGTATTCCTCGGCCAGGGCGGGGTAGGAGACCTCGATCTCGCGGGCGACGCGGATGATCGACTGATCCAGGGATTGGCCGGCCTCCACGCAGGTCAGCATCATGTCGAGACTGTCCGGGAAGCCGTCGGAGATTTCTTCCTGTCGCGTCTGCAGGCGCTTGGTCACCCAGTATTTGGGCAGCATGTAGCCCACGCCGCCGGGTGCAAGAATGTAGAGGATGGCCTCGCCGGCGCTGCTGTCCTCGCCTGACTTGAACAGAAGGAAGTAAAGCACACCGAGGGTCAGGAAACCGATCGCCAGGGCGAACTGAGCGAAGTGGAAGTACCGCACCGCATCGCGATTGCGATACCCCGCCTGCATCAGCGTCAGCCGGATCTGCGACAGCGCCTTTGCGTCCTGCGGCTCGAGGAAGTTGGCATATTTGTCAAGCTTCTGATTGCGCCGGTTCGCGCGCAGCGTCCGTGGTTCGGTGTCCTGCAGCCGCGAGCGACCCTCTTGGTCGCGTTTAAGCTTTTCCAGCGGATCTTTCGAATCCTTGATCATCGCCGGAATGACAAGCGCGACCAGGATGATCCCGAGGGTGCCAACCGCGATGATCGGGCCGAAAGGACCGAGCGCGCCGACAAGGCCGTTCTGGATCTGAGAAATGATGTCCATGACGATCCTCTTTACACCTTGATGTTCACGAGGGCGCGCATGACGAACAGGTTGGTCACCAGGAACGTGCCGACGATCAGACATGCGGGGATGAAGAACGGGTGCTGCATCGCCTCGTCATAGTAGTTCGGGTCGAGCAGCTGAATGCCGATCAGCGCAAGGATCGGGAAGCCCGACAGGAACTTGCCCGACCACTTGGCCTCGGCGGTGATCGCCTTGACGCGGCGGAACAGGCGGAACCGGGCGCGGATCACCTTGGCCAGGCCGTCGAGGATCTCGGCCAGGTTGCCGCCGGATTGCTGCTGGATCGTCACCGCGACCGCGAGGAAGCGCAGATCCTGCATGTCAAGCCGCTCGGCCATGTCCTTGAGGGCCTCACCCATGTCGCGCCCGTAGGCGGCTTCGTCGGCGATGACGCCGAATTCGGTTGCCAGCGGGTCGGCCATTTCATTCGACACGATGGAAATCGCGGACGAGAACGGGTGACCCACCCGCAGGCTTCGCACCATGAGTTCGATGGCATCCGAGAGCTGCTCTTCCATCAGGGCCATGCGCTTGTTGGCCTTCATGGAAATCCAGGTGAACACGCCGCCGACGCCGATGGCGACCGCGACCACCGCGCGCACCGGAACGCTGGTCGCGGTTCCGATGGTCAGGCCGACGAACGCAAGACCCGTCACGCCCATCATCAACATGATGAGCTGCCGCGGCGTGAAGGCGATCGCGGCTTTCTGCGCCTTTTCGGAAAGGATGGAATAGATCGGAATGTTTCGCGCCTTGAGATGCTGTTCCATCTCCTTGCGCAGTTTTTCCATGACCTGTTCGCGATTGCCGGTCTTGTCCAACATCTCCAACCGGCGATTCACACGGTTGTTCAGGCTGATCGAGCGGCCAAAGACCGTCAGGTAGATCCCCTCTACCAGGACCAGAACCCCGACGAAGATCAAACCGTAGATGATCGGTTCCGCGCTGATGGTCATTGCCGTTACTCCGCTGCAATGGGTTCGTAGATGGCGGGGGGCAGGTCATACCCCCACAGGCGGAAGCGTTCGGTAAAGTTGGAACGCACGCCGGTGCCCGTGAAATGGCCGATGATCTTGTTGTCCGGCGTCAGGCCGACGCGCTGATAGCGGAAGATCTCCTGCATCGAGATGACTTCGCCTTCCATGCCTGTCACCTCGGTGATCGAGGTCATCCGGCGCGAGCCGTCCTGTAGGCGCGAGGCCTGGACGATCAGGTGCACGGCCGATGCGATCTGCGAGCGCACCGCCTTGAGAGGCATCTCGATCCCGGCCATCGCGACCATGTTTTCCAGACGGCTGATCGCATCGCGTGCGTTGTTGGCGTGGATCGTGGTCATTGATCCGTCGTGGCCCGTGTTCATCGCCTGAAGCATGTCGATCACTTCCTCGCCGCGCGTCTCGCCCACGATGATGCGATCGGGGCGCATCCGCAGCGCGTTCTTCAGACAGTCGCGGGGGCTGACCTCGCCCTTGCCCTCCACGTTGGGCGGGCGGCTTTCCATCCGTCCGACATGGCTTTGCTGGAGTTGCAATTCGGCCGTATCCTCGATCGTGAGGATGCGTTCGGAATTGTCGATGAACGAGGACAGCGCGTTGAGCGTGGTGGTCTTGCCCGAGCCCGTGCCGCCCGAAACGATGATGTTCAGCCGGGTGGCCACGGCGGCTTGAAGATAGGCGGCCATTTCCTCGGAGAAGGCGCCGAACCGGACAAGATCGTCGATACCGAGCTTGTCTTTCTTGAACTTACGGATCGACACCAGGCTGCCATCGACGGCAACCGGCGGAACCATGGCGTTGAAACGTGATCCATCGGCCAGGCGCGCGTCCACATAGGGGTTGGATTCGTCCACCCTCCGGCCAACGGCCGAGACGATCTTGTCGATGATCCGCAGCAGGTGGCGTTCATCCTTGAAGGTAACGTCGCTCAGTTCCAGCTTGCCCGCGCGTTCGACGAAAATCTGGTGCGGGCCGTTGACTAGAATGTCGTTGACGGTGTCGTCCTGAAGAAGCGTTTCCAACGGGCCGAGCCCGCGCACCTCGTCGTAAAGTTCCTGCGTGAGCGTGCTGCGGTCTTCGCGGTTCAGGACGATACTGCGCTCTTCCAGCACTTCTGCCGTGATCGAGCCGATCTCGGCGCGCAGATCGGCTTCGGTCGCGCTTTCCAATGCGCCGAGATTCAGATTGTCCAGAAGCGCGCGGTGCAGGTCCAGCTTGATCTCGGCCAGCCGCTCCTTGCGCTTGCGCTCCTTGTCGGCCGGCTGCGGCAGCGCCGCGGGTTTCTGCGGCGGCTTGCGCAGGCTGGCTTTCGCGGGTGCCGCGGCGGGCGCCACCTCGGGTGTTGCCACCGGCGCGGCCACCGGCGCGACGGCCGGCTTCTTCGGTGCGTTTCCGGTTTTCTTGTAGCGTGAGAACATCGTGGCGACCTTTCTCTATCAAGCGGCCTCGGCGTCGCTTTTGCCCAATTCGTGAAGCGAGGACGCAAGTTTCGCGATTTCCTTGCGCAACGGGTTCTTGCGGGCAGCCGACGCAAGCGGCAGCCCGTGATCGGCGGACTGCGTGACCGGGCGCCCGCCATCGGGCAGTTGCACTTCGATCGAGATTTCCAGGCTTTCGCAAAGGCGTTTGACGCGGCTCTTGCCCTGCAGGTCGGTGAATTTCGGAGCCCTGTTCAGGCAGAAGCGCAGCTTTTCGACCGGCAGGTCCTCGGCGCGCAGGGCGCGCTTGAGGCGCAGGGTGTTCTGTGCCGACCGCATGTCCAGTTCAAGTGTCGTGAAATAGATCTGGGTGTTCGACAAAACCGTTTCGGTCCATTGCACGAGGGTCGAAGGCATGTCCACGATCACGTAATCGAACCGCGCGCGGGCAATATCGAGAATGCGTTGCACGTCTTCCGGCGCGATCATGTCCAGCGGCAGGATGTCGGGCGGTGCCGTCAGCACCCACATCTTGTCGTCGAAGGAGGTCAGGGCCTGGCGGAACACCTCGTCATCGACGGCTTCGGGATCCGACCACATCTCGAAAACCGCCTCGCGCCGCGGCAGGTCCAGATAGGTGGCAACGGCCCCTTGTTGCAGCCCGAAATCGAGAACGCACACCCGGGGCGGCTCCTTCTTGTCAACGATGGCCAGTTCCCATGCCAGGTTCACCGCAAAGGTCGTTGCCCCGGTGCCCCCGGCGAGGCCCTGCACGGCCAGCAGGACACCGCTGCCGGGCGCTTCACCGCCGGCAAGGGCCGGAACCTGTGCGGATGCTTGTTCGGCCCGCTTTCTCAACCGCTCGATCGCCGCGTCGAGTTCGCCTTCAGGCAGCGGATAGGGAACGAATTCGTCGGCCCCCTTGCGAAGAAGCTGGTGCAGGGCAGAGGGGCTGACATCCTCGGCGATCAGGATGACCTTGATGCCCTTGGCATTGGCCAGCGAGATGATCTCGCCCAGCATGACCAGGTCATCCTCGTCCGCCTCGTCGATTGCCACGGCGACAAATTCGAGGGCCGCGGCGTCGGGTTGGTTGAAGAATGCCAGTGCTTCCGCAAACCCCAGGTCACCCCAGCTTTCGCCGAGCGCCGTTTCCATGTCCTCGATCAGCAGATCGAAATTCTGGACATCGCGGCTGATGGTGCACGCCGTGATCGGGCTGGGGTCAGGCATTTTCTTTGCACTACTCGTCATCTGTTCGATCCCATAATTGCAATTGCCCCGAAGGCCGCTTCGGGTTGCGTCCCGAAGTCCGTCATCTGTTTTCAGTGACCCTCGCGGCGGCCTCCGAAACACGGAGACTCGCTTGCCACCGATCGACAATCCTCGAAAATCTGGGCAACATTTGGGCTAAAAAACCGTAATTGTTGGATAGGGCGTGACAAAAAGAAAACCCGCCCTGGCGGCGGGTTTGAAAGGTGGTCCGGCCTTGCCGGACAGGAAGATTTCGCTTGTCGCGGGGCTCTATTCCACGATCTGTTCGCCACCGACCATCGACAGGTTCGATCTGGGTGGTGCGCTGTTCACGTAATCGCGGTGGATCACGGCTGCATATTGCCCGTTCAGGATATCGGGATGCGACTTGACGAAGCCGGTGACCTCGGTGACCGTACGCCGGTTGCGGCGTTCCCGGCCCTGGGTGACGATCAGGGGCTGCGTCTCGCCGAAGGAGGCAACGGCTTCGAGCCGGGCGCGGCTGATCCCGTGGCTGACCAGGTAGTTGACCACGGCATCGGCCCGCCGCTGACCCAGACGCTTGTTGTAGGCTTGCGAGCCCACCTTGTCGGTGTGTCCGAACACGCGGAAACGCACCTCGGGGAACTGCTTGATCCAGTGTGCCTGGCGGCGCAGGGTTTCGCGCGCCGAAGCGTCCAATGCCGCGGAATCAAAGGCGAAATTGACGGTGCTCGGCACTTCCTCGGCGAAGCGGGTCGCGAGGTTCATGACATAATCCTTCTCGCCGCGCATGACGAGCTGGTTGTTCATGTTGGCGTTTCCGAACTGGCCGCCGTCGATCTGGGCGCCTGCTTCCGAGAAATAGGATTGCCGGAAGTCGCTTTGCGCCGAACAGGCGACAAGAGCGGAAAGGCTTGCGGTTGCGAGGAAATGTTTCATGTGCCGTGCCTTTCCGTCAATCCATCACGTAGCCGTAGGAGCCGGTGAAATCCTGCCTCGCAACCTCGCCGGCGCTGCCCTGCTGAGGGCTGTTCTTCATGACGCGGCCATTCAGGAAAAGGTCGGTTTCCGACGGCAGCCTGACGCGGTCAGTCGGAAGCGCGAGCGCTTCGCCGCGTGTCGGAGTGACAAGATGCGCGCTGACGATGATGACAAGCTCGGTCTGTGCGCGCAGGTAATCGGCGCTGCGGAACAGCGATCCCAGTACGGGGATGTCTCCCAGCCACGGCACCTGGCCGTTGGTGTTGCGGAAGTCATCCTGAAGCAGCCCCGCGATCGCAAAGCTTTCGCCGTCGCGCAATTGCACCGTGGTCGAGGTGTCGCGGCGGCGGAACGCATCGACGGTGAAGGCGCCGGTCGTGATCCCGTTGGTCGGGTCGATCGAGGACACGGCGGCCGCCAGTTCGAGGTTGATGATGTCCTCATCCACCACGCGCGGAACGAAATTCAGCTCCACGCCGAAGGGTTTGAAGTCGATCGACGTGGTATCGTTGTCCTGTGCCACGGGCACCGGATATTCCCCGCCGGCCAGGAACTTGGCTTCCTGTCCCGAAAGTGCGGTCAGGTTCGGTTCCGCCAGAGTGCGCACGACGCCTTTCGATTCAAGCGCCTGCAAAAGGATGCCGATCTCGACCGATCCGACATCGAAGCCGAAGAAGGCCGCGCCGGCGTTGCCATTGGAGCTGACGCCCCCGGAATTCACGCCGAAGGATGGCAGCC
>JAASSQ010000248.1 GCA_021767845.1 Roseovarius sp.
TCCTGCCGTGAGCCTCGAGCGTTTCGTCGAGGCGCAGGCGCGCGTCTGGCCCGCCCCGCTGGAGGAAATCCGCGCGGGGCGCAAGACGAGCCACTGGATGTGGTTCGTCTTTCCGCAGCTGCGGGGGCTTGGCCGGTCGGCCACTGCGGAACGCTACGGCATTGCCGATCTCGACGAGGCGCGTGCCTATCTTGCGCATCCCGTGCTTGGCCCGCGCCTGACCGCGATGGCGCAGGCGATGCTGCGGCACGACGGCACCGCGCCCGACGCCATACTGGGCGGTATCGACGCGCTCAAGCTGCGATCCTGCGCGACGCTTTTTCAGGCAGCGGGAGGCGATCCGGTCTTCGGGAAACTGCTGTCGGCGTTTTATGGTGGGCAACCCTGCGCCGCCACACTGAAGATGGTCGAGGAGGTCTGACATGGAATACGCCCCCGGCCGAGAACCCTGCCCGCTGCCCGTTTCGCCGTTCAAGCCCCGTACGGTGCCCCGGCCGATCGGCTGGCTGTCCACCGTCGGCGCGGACGGCAGGCTTGACGTCCCGAAGATGCAGCCGCAGGCGCGTAGGGGATGTTACGATGACACCGCTGCGCGCAGGCTCCGGCACGCACGCCGAGGCGGCTGCCGGGATGAAAGGAAAACCATAAACCAATCCAACAAGGAGGACTGACCATGAAACGCAGAGAATTCCTGACAACCGGCGCGATCGGCGCGACGGGCGCTGCCCTGGCGACACCGGCCATCGCGCAGGGTGTGACGCAATGGACGATGGTCACCGCGTGGCCCAAGAACCTGCCGGGGCCGGGCGTGGCGGCGCAAACGCTGGCCGACCGGATCACGACGCTGTCGGGCGGACGGCTGGAGGTGAAACTGCACGCCGCCGGCGAGATCGTGCCCGGACGCGGCGTGTTCGACGCGGTGTCGGAAGGCACGGCGCAGATCTATCACGCCGTTCCGGCCTATTGGGGATCGAAATCCAAGGGCATCCTGCTGTTCGGCTCGCAGCCTTTCGGGTTGCGCGCGGACGAGCAGGTGGGCTGGATGGTCCACGGCGGCGGGCAGGATCTCTATGACGAGATGTATGGCCGCTTCGGAATCAAGCCGTTCCTGTGCGGCAATTCGGGGCCGCAATGGTTCGGCTGGTTCCGTGACGAGATCACCTCGGTCGATGATCTGAAGGGCATGAAGTATCGCACCACCGGCCTCGCCTCGGAGATGTGCGCCAGGATGGGCATGGCGGTGCAGGCGATGTCCGGCCCGGCGATGTTCCAGGCGCTGCAATCGGGGGCACTGGATGCCGGCGAATTCATCGGCCCGTGGACGGATTCGGCGCTCGGCTTCCACCAGATCGCCAAGAACTATTACTGGCCCGGCGTTGGCGAGCCGTCCTCGGCCGAGGAATGCGGTGTCAATCTGGAGGCCTGGTCGGCCCTGCCCGAAGACCTGCAAGGCGTGGTGCGCACCGCCTGCGCGAGCCTCTACAACGACGTCTGGACCGAATACGAGACCAAGCACGCGCGCGCCCTGACGCAGTTGATCGAGAACGAAGGCGTGATGCCCAAGAAGCTGCCGGACGAGGTGGTCATGGCCATGGGCGAGGCCGCCGCCGAGGTGATCGAGGAGCTGCGCGCCGACGAGGACGAGCTTGTGGGACGCATCACCGAGAGCTTCCTGGCCTATCGCGACTCGGTCGGGGCCTACATGACCTACGCTGATAACGGGCAGATGAATGCCCGCGCCAAGGTTCTGGGCTACTGATGTCACGCGCGGCCCGGTGTGCCCCGCGCGCCGGGCCGCCCTGAGGACCAACAAGACGAGGGAACAGACATGGAGGCTTGGGCAGGCCGGCTGGATCGCATCAACCTGGGCGTCGGCCGCGTGATCCGGTGGCTGGCACTGGCCATGGTGCTGGTGCAGTTCGGCGTGGTGGTTCTGCGCTATGTCTTTGGCGTCAGTTCCATCGCACTGAATGAAAGCGTGCTTTACATGCATGCGACCCTGTTCATGCTGGGGGCGGGATATACCCTGCTGGTGGACGATCACGTGCGCGTGGATATCTTCCAGTCACGCGCAAGCGACCGGGGCAAGGCGTTGATCGACGTGGCCGGGCATCTGGTGCTGCTGATCCCGTCGATCCTGGCGCTGCTCTACTGGTCGTGGCCATCGGTGCGAAACGCCTGGGCCATCTATGAGGGGCCGATCTCGGTGGGCGGCATCCCGGCGGTGTTTCTGCTGAAATCGCTGATCCCGGCCTTCTGCCTGTTGCTGGTCATCCAATCGCTGGCCTGCCTGATGCGCAACCTGCTGCGCCTGAAAGCGGGGCGCACGGCATGATCGCGGACTATCTGGATCTGATCATGTTCGCCGCCCTGATGGGCGCGATCCTGTCGGGGTTCCCGGTCTCCTTCGCGATCTCGGGCACGGCAATCCTGTTTGCTTATATCGGGTGGGCCTCGGGCGCGATGCAGTTGACCCTGCTGGGGGCCTTGGGCCAGCGGGTGTTCGGCGTGCTGACGAACGACGTTTTGATCGCCATTCCGCTGTTCGTCACGATGGGCGTGATCCTGGAACGGTCGCGCATCGCGGAAGACCTGCTGGACACGATGGGCCGTGCCTTTGGACAGTTGCGCGGCGGTCTGGGGATTTCGGTCATCCTGGTGGGGGCGCTGCTGGCGGCGTCGACCGGGATCGTGGGGGCGACTGTGATCGCGATGGGGATGATCGCCCTGCCCACGATGCTGCGCACCGGCTATGACGCGCGGCTGGCGGCGGGGCTGGTCTGCACCGCCGGCACGCTGGGGCAGATCATCCCGCCCTCGACCCTGCTGATCATCCTCAGCGACGTGATGTCGAGCGCCTACCAGCAGGCGCAATACGAGCAGGGCAAGTTCACGGTCGAGACGATCTCGGTCGGGCAGATCTTCGCGGGCGCCCTGGTGCCGGGCCTGACGCTGGTGGCGATCTACATCCTGTATGTTCTGGGCCGGGGCCTGATCCGGCCGCAGGACATGCCGCCCGCCCCGACACCCGAAGGCCGCCCCGGCCCATCCGAAATCGCCCGCGCGATCCTGCCGCCCGTGGGGCTGATCGTGGCGGTTCTGGGGGCGATCCTTGGCGGGATCGCCACCCCGACCGAGGCCGCATCGGTCGGGGCGGTGGGGGCGATCCTGATGGCCGGGGCGCGGCAGGGCGGCAATCTGCGCCTGATCCTTGCCGGTGTCGCGGCCCTGCTGATTCTGGCGGTGGCGGCAGGTGTTGCGCCGGTGCGGCTGCAACGCAGCGATGCCGGCGCGGCGGACTGGGCGCTTGGGGCCACCTATGGCGCCCTGGCGCTGATCGGCCTTGCGGCCATCGGTGCCTCGCTGCGCCAGTTGCAACGCCGCGAGGTTCTGGGCAGCGCGGTCACCAGCACGATGACCGTCACCTCGATGATCTTTGCCACGATCCTGATGGCCAGTGTCTTTTCGCTGGTCTTCGTCGGCCTTGGCGGGGAAGAGCGCGTGGCGCATATCCTGCAATCCATGCCGGGCGGTCCGACCGGGGCGCTGATCTTCGCGATGGCGCTGATCTTCGTTCTGGGGTTCTTTCTGGATTTCGTGGAGATCACGGTGATCCTGCTGCCGCTGGTGGCGCCGGTCCTGATCCTGATGGGGCATGACCCGGTCTGGCTGGCCGTGCTGATCGCGATCAACCTTCAGACCAGTTTCCTGACGCCGCCTTTCGGGTTTTCGCTATTCTACCTGCGCGGTGCGGCCCCGCCCGAGGTGACGACCGGGCAGATCTATCGCGGGGTCGCGCCCTTCATCCTGTTGCAGCTTTTGGGGATCGGGGTGATCTGGGCGGTGCCCGCTCTGGCCACCTGGCTGCCCGGCGCGGTGTTCTGAGCCCCGAGCCCATCGCACGCGGCCCCTGATCGGGGCCGCGCCGCGTCGCGATCCGCCCGATCAAAGCGGCTGCGTGGTGTAATCCACCTCGTCGGGGTAAAGCGTGTCGTCGATCGACGCGGTGTGCACCTTGACCAGGTTGCCATTCTCGAGCCGCGAGATGTGCTGTTCTCCGAAAACCTGGTGGGTCTTGCCGTTGAACCGCTTGGACCCCTGCGGATGCTCGCGTGACAGCGGCATGTCGGTCATCGCCTCGACCGCCTCGATCAGCGCGGGACGGTCGCCCGGCCCCCGATAGCCCGCGGCCTCCATGCCGCGCTTGATGACATAAAGAGTCTCCCAGCATCCGAACATATGGGCATAGGTCGAGATGTCGGTCGGGTCGCTGATCGACGCGCCACGATCGTCCACGCCGACCTGTTCGCGATAGAACTTGTCGAACTCGGTCTGGTCGGGCTGCGCATGGCGCGGCATCCCTTCCCA
>JAASSQ010000249.1 GCA_021767845.1 Roseovarius sp.
ACGGGTTCCTCGTCGATGCCCTCGGCAATCACGTTCTTCTCACCGGCGATCTTGTCCGTCATCTGTCCCTCCCAGGTGGTCACCCGGATGCCCGGAGTGTCGGGCCACTTATATCGTTGCCCTGCCCGTCACAAGGCCGCGCCAAGGGGTGACGCGGCCTTGCGGCGGTGGTGCCCCCGGACCGGCACGGGGCCGGTCCGGTATCCGATCTTACATGCTGCCGTGGATCATGTCGTCAGGAATGTCGGCACCTGCGTTTTCCTTGAACCACTGGGCCGCACCGGGATGCCATTTCATCACGGTGTTCTTGTCCCAGTTCTCGGGCAGGGTGGAGCGGGCCGCGCGGTGGATGTTCATCATCCGCTCGTTGTCGGACATGACCACGTTGACGACCGCGTTCACGAAGGACGCCGGCAGGTCGCAATTGGCGATCGCGAAGTTCCACATCGAGACCGAGCGGGCCGGTTCCTCGAGCGTGCTGTAGATGTCGGCCGCGATGGTGAAGTCGGAGACCGGGAAGTTCTCCATGATCGTGGCCTGCTCTTCCTCGGTGAACTCGATGAAGTTCACGTCGGTCTGCACTTCGAGCTGCGAGACCGCGGGCACCGGCACGCCGGCGGCGAAGGCGATCACGTCCAGCAGACCGTCCTGCAGCTGGCCGCCCAGGTCGGACCAGCCGCCGTTGCGGCGCTCGAACTCGACGCCGAGGGTTTCCATCATGCGCGGGAAATAGGTGTCCGAGGTGGAGCCCGCCGGACCGAAGCCGATGCGCGCGCCCTCGGGGATGTCGGAGATCGACTCGATCCCCGACGAGGCGAGCGCGGTCACCGAGAACGGCGTCTGATACATCGGGAACATCGCGCAGGCATTGGTCATCTGCAGGCCTGGCGCGATCGGGTTGGTGCCGTTGATCGATTCGGCGGCCGGGCCCATCGTGGTCATGCCGAACTGCGCCTCGCCGGTGTGGACAAGCGCCATGTTCTGCATCGGCCCGCCGGTGACTTCGCCGCCGCCGCTAAGGCCCAGTTCCTCGGCCACGAGGTTCGCCCAGCCCGAGCCGTAGGCGAAATAGGTGCCCCCCTGGCTGGCGGTGCCGACGGTGAAGCTTTCGGGCCAATCGGATTTATCGACCTCCTGCGCCGGCGCAGCCGTCGCGATCGCGGATGCCGCGGTCAAAATGGTGATGAAGCGCATGTGTGTTTCCTCCCACGCTCACTCGAAATTGTCAGGTTTTTCACAACCGCGCTTATCTTAGGGCATGGGCGGGGCGCGGCAAGGGCCGAAACGCGGGCCTGCGCCGCTGGACCCGTTGCCCCTGCGTTCTGCCGCTGCGTGGCCGCGCTTTGCCACGCCGGCGCCCCTGCCCCGGCGCTGGCTCCGCGCCGCCCCGCGCCGCGGCGGTGCGACGGGTGGGCCGAATCAAGCGCCTGCGCAGGGGGGGGCGTGCACTACTTGCCCTTCCAGACGGGATCGCGTTTCTCGGCGAAGGCGCGGGCGCCTTCGAGCTGATCCTCGGAGGCATACAGCACATCGACGGTTTCGAACTGGCGCCGGGTGATGCGGTTCATGGCATCCTGGAAGGTCATCGCCTCAGCCTCGCGCACGATTTCCTTGAGCGCGGCGTAAACCAGCGGAGGGCCAGAGGCGAGATGGTCGGCCATCTCGCGCGCCTTGTCCATCAGGTCGTCGGAGGGGTGCACATGGTTCACCAGCCCCCAGCGGGCAGCCTCTTCGGCGTCGATCCAGCGCCCGGTCAGCAGCATCTCCATCGCGATGTGATAGGGGATGCGCTTGGGCAGCTTGACGCTGGCGGCATCGGCCACGGTGCCCGAGCGGATTTCCGGCAGGGCGAACTGGGCGTGGTCGGCGGCCAGGATGATGTCGGCCGACAGCGCCCATTCCAGCCCGCCGCCGCAACAGATGCCGTTGACGGCGGCGACCACGGGCTTGTTCATGCCGCGCAATTCCTGCAGGCCGCCGAAGCCGCCCACGCCGTAATCGGCATCCACCGCGTCGCCATCGGCGGCGGCCTTGAGATCCCAACCGGGGCAGAAGAACTTGTCGCCCGCGCCTGTGATGAGCGCCACGCGCAGGTCCGGGTCGTCGCGGAAGTCGCGGAAGGTGTCGCCCAGGATGCGGCTGGTGGCGAGGTCGATCGCGTTGGCCTTGGGCCGGTCGAGCGTGACCTCGAGCACGTGGCCACGGCGGGTTGTCTTGACGGGGCTGTCGTCGGTCATGTCGTCTCTCCGATGGTGATGAGGGCATCCACTGCCACCGCGCGGTCGGGCGTGCAGATGAGCGGGTTGATTTCCACCTCTTCGAGGCGGCTGGCCCGGGCGGTGACGTAATCCTGCACCGCGAGGACGGCGCGCACAATGGCGGCGCGGTCGGCCGGCGGCTGGCCGCGATAGCCCGACAGCAGCGGCGCGATGCGCAGGCTGTCGAGCGCCGCGCCGATCTCGTCAGGCGTGGCGGGCAGCAGAAGGCTCGCCGTATCGGCCAGGATCTCGGTCAGGGTGCCGCCCGCGCCGAGCGTCAGGACGAAACCATGCGCCGGGTCGCGGGTGACCCCGACCAGAAGCTCGGCCACCGCGCCGGTAACCATTTCCTCGACCAGCCAGCTGTCGCAGGGCATGGCGCGGGCCGCAGCAAGCGCGGGCGCGGGGTCGTCGGGGGCCAGCGCGACGCCGCCCGCCTCGGATTTATGCGCCAGGCCTTCGGCCTTGATGACAAGCGGCGCGCCGATCTCCTGCGCGGCCGCGTCCAGCGCCTCGGGCGTCCGGGCGCGCAGCGCGCGGGGCACCGGCAGCCCGTGCGCGGCCAAAGCGGTCTTGGCCGCGGCCTCGGTCAGGGTGGCCGGGGCGCGCGGTGTGCCGGGAGCCAGAAGCGGGGCCGAGTCCGGGCGGGGGGCGCCGAGGAAGGCGGCCGCCTCGACCGCGATGAGCGCGTCGTCCAGCCCCTGCAAGGGCACGAGACCCGCCTCCATGCAGCGCCGCGCGACCGCCTCGGGCAACCCTTCGGGCAGCGTGGCGACCAGCGCCATCGGCTTGCCAGCCTCGCGGGCGGCCCGCGACGCGGCCTCGATCGCGCAATCCCAGGCGGCCATGCTGCACCGGTCAGGGCGCGGGAAATCCACGATCAGGCAGCCGAGGCTGACATCGCCCGCCAGCATCGCGGCGAAGGTGCGCGCCATCGCCTCGGCATCGTCCCAGATATAGGTGTGGTAATCGAGCGGGTTGGCCAGCGCGACCTTCGGCCCGAGCGCGGTGCGCAGCGCGGCCTGTTGCGCTGGATCGAGCGGCGGGAAGGCGAGGTCGCGGCCCAGCGCGCTGTCGGCCATCAGGCTTGCCTCGCCGCCCGAACAGGACATCGAGGCGATCCGCGCCGAAGGCAGCGGCCCGGCCAGGTGCAAGAGCTTGAGGCTTTCCAGCATCGCCGGCAGGCTGGCCACCTGCGCGATGCCGAGCCGCCGCAGAAGCGCCCGCGCGCCCGCGTCGCTGCCAGCGAGCGAGGCGGTGTGCGACACGGCGGCGGCGCGGGCCTGGTCCGACCGCCCGGCCTTGAGCGCGACGATGGGCTTGCCGCGCGCGCGCGCCTCGGCCCCCAGCGCCTCGAAAGCGCGCAGATCGCCGATTCCCTCGACATGCAGGCCCAGCGCGGTGACGCGATCATCCTGCAGAAGCGCGCGGCCCATCTCGGCCAGCCCGATCTGCGCCTGGTTCCCCGCCGTCAGCACGTAGGCCAGCGGCAGACCGCGCGCCTGCATGGTCAGGTTCAGCGCGATGTTCGAGCTTTGCGTGAGGATCGCGACGCCCCGCTCGCAGCGATCCGCGCCGTGCTGATCGGGCCACAGAAGCGCGCCGTCGAGATAGTTGATGAGCCCATAGCAATTGGGGCCGAGGATGGCCATGTCGCCCGCCGCGTCGATCAGCCGGTCCTGCAGGTCGGCGCCGTCGCCGGTTTCCGCCTGCGCCTCGCGAAAGCCGCTGGCGAAACAGACCGCGCCGCCCGCGCCCATCGCGGACAGATCGCCAACGATGTCGATGGTGCTGTGACGGTTGATCCCGATGAAGGCGGCGTCGGGCGCCCCGGGCAGATCGGCAGGCCGCGCGAAAGCTGGCGTGCCGGCGATCTCTTCCCGCTTGGGATGCACCGGCCAGATCTGCCCTGCAAAGCCCATCTTGCGGCTTTGCTCTATCACGTTGGCGCACCATGCCCCGCCGCCGATCACGGCGATGGAGCGCGGGCGCAACAGGCGGGACAGGTCGCGCGTCAAGGGTGCCTCCGTGCAAGTTTCCGAGTGGCAGAGGGGCGCTGCCCCTCTTGGCCTGCGGCCAATTCACCCCGAGGTATTTGGGGCCAGATG
>JAASSQ010000037.1 GCA_021767845.1 Roseovarius sp.
GGGGCCGGCGGGAAGCCCGCCCATGTCGTGCCAGCGTCGTCCGTCGGTATCGCTCATGAACCGCAGGGTAGGAGGGGCGGCCGACGCTGTCCAGTGGTCAGTCGTAAAAGCGCAAGCCCCCAAGCGCGATGTCGGCGTGGAAGGCGCGGCCGATGGCGACGATGCCGATGCGGCGCAGGGTGCAAGGGTCGAACGGGGCATCGAGGCGGTGTGCGGTGAACGCGGTGAAGGGCAGGTGGTGCGTGGTCCAGTCGGGCGATGCGGTGACGGTCTGGCGATAGGATTGCCAGGGCCGGGTGACATCATCGGTACGCAGGTGGATGTTGTAGCTTTGCCCGTTGCCGTACAGGTCCAGTTCCAGCCCGGCAAAACCGCTGGCATCCACCGCGTCGCGATCGGGGCGCAGATCGAGCGCCATTTGCAGGAAGCCGCCATTGTTGTCGAGGCTGACGGTGCCGGTGAGGTGGCGTGCGGGGCGGCCCGCGATAGGTTCGTGCGTCAGCTGGCCATCGGAGACCCCGCCCATGACCTGGTCCGAGACCAGTTCCCACGCGGTGCCGAGCGGCGTGCGGGGGCCGGGGTGCGAGAGGTCGTCGATGATGCGGTCTGCGATGCGGTGCGCCATGCCCGAAAGCTAGGGCCGGGGGCCGGGCGTGTCGAGCGCGTGGCGTTTTTCCGGCACCCGGCGTCAGGCGGCAGTGGCGCCCCCGTCCTCGTCGTCGGGGGCGATCACGAGGGTGATGTCGCCGGCCGCTTCGAGCCGGCGGATGGCGTTCACCACCTGGGTCATCGCGGTTTCGGCATCGCGGGGTTTGACCGGGCCGCGTTCCTCCATTTCCTCGCGCAGGGCCTCGGCCATGCGTTTCGACATGTTCTCGAGGATGAAATCGGCTGCGGGCGCCACGTCGCCGCCCTGCGCCCCCGCGAGCGCGGTGACCAGCACGGCCTGATCGACCTCGCGGGTGACGCGGGGGATGTCGGTGGGGGCGACGCGGTCGGGGATGTGGACGAAGGTGAAGATCGCCTTGCGGACAAGGCGCGCGAAATCCTGGTCGGTTTCTTCCAGCCCGGTCAGCACGTCGTCGCGCGTGGCCGCGGGCGAGGAGTTGAGGATCGCGCCCACACGCTCCACCGGCCCGGTGTCGAACGCGGTTTCCGGCACGTTCTGAAGCTGCGCGGCCAGCGCCAGCCCGATGCGATCGACGGCGTCGGGGGTGACGGCGCTGGTGCGCGACATGGCGATGGCGATCCGGCGCGCGCGGTCGCCGGGCAGGCGGCCCAGCAGGTCGGCGGCGCGTTCGACATCCAGCTTGGACAGAAGAACGGCCGCTACCTCGGTGCTTTCGCGTTCGAGCGGGCGCAGCAGATCGTCTGTGCCGGCGCTGCGGACCTGTTCCCAGGGGTCGCCGAACTGGCGCACGCCCGCTTCCTTCCTGAGGCGGGCGGCGGTTTGCGGGCTGATCCGGCCATCCAGCGCCGAAAGCGCCCCCGCCACCCCGCGCGGAAAGGTGAGGCCCATCGCCTCAAGCTCGGCGGCGAATTCGGCCACGACATCGGCCAGCGTGGCACGATCGACATAGCGCATCGTGCCCATCTGGGTGGTCAGCGTGGCCTGCAGCGGTTCGGGCAGTTGGGTGAGCGGCACATCAGCGCCCTCGTTCAGCAGAAAGCGCACGATGATCGCGGCCTTCTGCCGGCGGCTGAGCCGGGCGGCGGCCGGGCGCGGCGGCGACAGGCGGGCAAGTTGGTTTGGGGTGGTCATCCCGTCCCTCGTTCAGGCGATTGATGCGCAGCATAGGGCGGGAGGGGTGAAGAAATGTCTAAAACGGAAACGGGGCGTCCCGAGGGGCGCCCCGTGCAGTCGGAGGTCGGCTGCCTCAGCTGGTGGTCTGGGGCACGCAGGTCTTGCTTTCGGCGTCCCAGGTGCTGCCTTCGGCGCAGGACATGGCCTGTTGTTCGTGCCAGTTGCAGGCGGCCTGCGCGGACAGGGCGGAGGCGAGAGTCAGCGCGGCGGTGGTCAGAATGATCTTCGGTTTCATCAAAGTTCCTTCCTGTTGCACTGGCTGGAAAGATAGCACGGTCCGGCGAATTGACAAAACGCGCAACGCGAAAGGGCGGCGCACCCGCGCCGCCCTGCCTGAAAAATGCCCAAATGGCGCGACTGTCAGCTTTCGCCGAACACGCGGTTGAAGATCGTGTCCACGTGCTTGGTGTGGTAGCTGAGATCGAATTTCTCGTTGATCTCGTCCTCGGACAGGGCGGCGCGCACCTCGTCGTCGGCCAGAAGCTCTTCGCGGAAATCGGTGCGGTGATCCCAGACCTTCATCGCGTTGCGCTGCACGAGGCGATAGGCGTCCTCGCGGCTGACGCCGGCCTGGGTGAGGGCCAGCAGGACGCGCTGCGACATGACGAGGCCGGGAAACTTGTTCATGTTTTCCAGCATCGCTTCGGGATAGACCAGCAGCTTGTCGATGACAGAGGTCAGGCGGGCCAGGGCGAAATCCAGCGTGATCGTGGCGTCGGGGCCGATATTGCGTTCCACCGAGCTATGCGAGATGTCGCGCTCGTGCCAGAGCGCCACGTTCTCCATCGCCGGGACCACCGCCATGCGCACCAGACGGGCCAGCCCGGTCAGGTTCTCGGTCAGGACCGGGTTCTTCTTGTGCGGCATGGCCGAGGAGCCCTTTTGCCCCATCGAGAAGAATTCCGCCGCTTCCAGAACCTCGGTGCGCTGCATGTGGCGGATCTCGATGGCGACATTCTCGATCGACGAGGCGATGACGCCAAGCGTGGCGAAAAAGGCGGCGTGACGGTCGCGGGGAATGACCTGCGTGCTGATCGGCTCGGGCGCCAGCCCGAGTTGTGCGCAGACGTGTTCCTCGACCTGCGGGTCGATGTTGGCGAAGGTGCCTACCGCGCCCGAGATCGCGCCAGTGGCGATTTCGGCGCGGGCCTGTTCCAGCCGGCGGCGGTTGCGGTCCATCTCGGCGTAGAAGCGCGCGAAGGTCAGGCCCATCGTGGTGGGTTCGGCGTGGATGCCGTGCGACCGGCCGATGCGCACCGTGTCCTTGTGTTCGAACGCGCGGCGCTTGAGCGCGGCCAGGAGCGCGTCCATGTCGGCCAGCAGGATGTCGGCGGCGCGGGTCAGCTGGACGTTGAAACAGGTGTCGAGCACGTCCGACGAGGTCATGCCCTGATGGACGAAGCGGGCCTCTTCGCTGCCCACATGCTCGGCCAGATGGGTCAGGAAGGCGATCACGTCATGCTTGGTTTCGGCCTCGATCTCGTCGATGCGGGCCACGTCGAATTCCACGTCCTTGGCCTTCCACACGGCCTCGGCGTTCTCGCGCGGGATCACGCCCAGATCGGCCATCGCATCGCAGGCGTGGGCCTCGATCTCGAACCAGATGCGGAACTTGGTTTCGGGCGACCAGATGGAGACCATGTCGGGACGGGAATAGCGGGGAATCATGTGACGTGCCTTTGCCTGTCGTGTAACCGTTGGCGCGGGTTTAGACGCAGGAGCGCCGGGCGGCAAGCCGGTGACAGGGGGATGGCGGGCCATGGGCAATGCCAAACGGGACGAGACCGCGCGGGTGCTGGCCGATTTCGAGGGCCGCTGGCAGATCACGCGGCGCATCGTGCAGGCCGACGGCCCGGAGGCGCGGCTGGAGGGCGTGGCCGAGTTCCGCACGGTGCCCGAGGGGCTGATCCAGGACGAGGTCGGGCGGTTGCGCATCGGCGATCAGCCCGAGGTCGAGGCGCGGCGGCGCTACCTGTGGCGCGATGATCTGAGCGTCTGGTTCGAGGATGGGCGGTTTTTCCACCATGTTCCGCCGGCGGGCGGCGACACGGGGCATTGGTGCGCGCCCGATCAGTATGACGGACGGTATGATTTCAGCGGCTGGCCGGTCTGGCGCTGCATCTGGGAGGTGCGCGGCCCGCGCAAGGATTACCGGATGGAGACCGAGTATCGCCGCGCCCGCGAATGACGCGGTCTCGGGGCGGCTTTCGGCTGGCATCCGGTCGGCGCCTGCCGCTAAGGTCCGGGCCATGACGGATATTTTGCAAGATCGCATTCCCCATGACGTGACCCAGGTGCGCCTGCCGGGCACCCGGCCCTTGGACGAGGCCACGTGGCTGCAGGTGGACGAGGCCTTCGGCGCCCAGATGGCCGAGCGCGCGCGGCTGCTGCAGGAGCGGCGCGCCGAGGTGCTGGCGGTCACGCCCGAGGGGCGCGCCGCGGCGGACGAGCTGTTGGATTACGTGCTGGACTGGCTGGACCGGCACGGGCAGGGATATGCCGTGGCGCGCGACGCGGTCACGCGGCCTGACGGGGTGTGCGTGCCGCTCGACCGGGGCGACCCGATGGGCACGCTTGGGCATCTGGTTCAGGAGGATCTGTGCCTGATGGAAAAGCAGGGCGACGAGCATGTGCTGACGGCCGCCGTGCTGTGCTTTCCGGCCAGTTGGCGCCTTGCCGACAAGATCGGGCGGCCCTTGACCGGCATCCATGTCCCGGTGCTGGAATATGACGACGATCTTGCCCGCCGGGTGCAGCGCCTGTTCGACGGGGTGCAGGTGGGCCGGCCGCTCTGGCGGTTCAACGCTTTGCGCTATGCCGATGCGGCACTGTTTCAGCCGCGGTCGCGCGATGTGCCGCGCGGCATGGAGGACGGGGGCGGGGCGTTTCCCTATCTGAGGTCCGAGCGGCAATGCGTCTTGCGCCTGCCCGAAACGCGGGCCTGCGTGTTTTCCATCCATACCTACGTGGTAAGGGCCGGTTGACCGGCCCGGTCAGGCCGAGACCGGGGCGATGTCGCGCAGCATCGTGTAGACGAACATGAACGCCCCCAGCGGCGGCGCATAAAGCATCATGGTCACGGCCAGGGTATGGATCGTGAGCCGCAGCGGCTTGGTGGGTTCGGCCCGTTTCTGAAGCCACTGGACCACGGCTGCCTTCGGGGCGAGGGCGGGTACCGCGTCGATCACCTCGCCATCGTCAAGGTCGGACAGATCGTCCGGCGCGGGGGCGGTCCTGGCGGCGTGTGGCGTTTCGCGCGCGGCATCGTCGGGCTGGCGGGCCATGCCGCGGAGCAGGTCAAAAACGGAATCGATCAGTTCGGGGCCAATGGGCTGGTGCGCCTCGCCGCGCAGGACGGTGTCGGCGGGCAGGAAGGCCTGCGTGCGCTCGACGATCTGGTCGGCGATCCGGGCAAAGGAGTCGGTGGTGATGGGGGCATCGGTGCGGCCTTCGACGGGCCCGACGGCGGCGATCAGGTGCCAGGAACCTTCGTCCTCGTCAGGGGGGAGCCAGCCGAGCGCGACACGCACATAGTCGCGCTCGATCAGCGCGATGTCGTCGCAATCCCACACCAGGGCGCGGGTTTGTGCATCGACGAATTGGAACGCGAGGTCGAATTCCTCGACGATATCCGTGAATTCCATGCGCGGACAGGCGCGATACTCGAAACCGACAACAAAGCCATGAGTTTGCATGACGACCGCCCCCTGGCGTTCTTGTTGAGGTTGTTCCTTTCCGACAAGACCACTCAAATTTGCGGGGAAGTTGATCGAAATGGGGCAGAACCGTGGCTTTCGCGGCCGCCGCGCCATGCAGAGCGGGGCCTTTCTCAGCCGCCGCCGTCGATCTGGGCGGCCATGATAGCGATGGCCTTTTGATAGACGCCGGCGGCGTTCCATTCCTGGATGACGCGGAAATTGGGCTGCCCCTCCTGATAGCCCTGACCTGGGCGCCAGCCCTTCTGGCGCAGGTAGTTGGCGGTCGAGGCCAGGGCATCGGTGAGATTGTAGAAATCCACGCGCCCGTCGCCATTGGCATCGACCCCGTAGGTGAGCGCGTTGCCGGGCAGGAACTGGGTATGGCCCAACTCGCCATGCTTGGCGCCGCGCGTCTCGCCCGTGACCGCGCCGCGATCGACCAGTTTCAGCGCCCCGATGGCATGTGGGATGAAGAACTCGGACCGGCGGCAATCATAGGCCAGCGTCGTGATCGCCGAGACAACCCGGCTGTCGCCCATGAAGCGTCCGAACCCGGTTTCCATGCCGTGAATGGCGATCAGCACGCCGGCCGGCACGCCGTATTGACGTTCCAACGCGGCATAGAACTGCGCGTGCTGGGCCCTGCGCTTGCGCCCCTGCGCCACGATGGTCGCCGCGCCGCGCACCTGCATGAATTTTTCCAGCGAGTAGCGAAAGCTTTTCTGGTTGCGGTCGGCGGCGATGGTGGCGGTGGCATAGCGGGCATTGGCGAGCGCCTGCAAACCGCGCTGCCCGACGCCGGCGCGTCGCGCTTGGGCCGCGAAGGCCGCTTTCCATGCGGCGAAGCCCGACCCGTCATTGCCGCAAGGCGCGGCCGAGACAGGAGGCGCAAGCGCCAGGATCAGCAAGGCGGGCAGGGCGAGGATGCAGGGAACGCGGGCGGCTGGCATCTGGACCTCCGGGACATGGACACCGGGCCAGTCTATCCAAGCCGCGCCGAGCTACAAAGTGCAAATCGGCCCGCGCCGTTGCGGGCGCGGGCCATCGTGCATCGTTCACCGGGCCTTCATGACAGGAGGGACACCATGACTGTCATGGCCTTGGCCGTGTTGCCTTGGCTTTGAAGCGCGATGAACATGCCGGTCAGGGCCGCCGCCTGGTAGGCCAGGCGCGGGTTTTCCCCCTTGACGAGATTGAACAGCACCAGCCCGAGGCCGACGGGCAGGGCCAGCAGCACCACCGCGAAGCTCATCAGCCAGGCGGACAGGCGCTGCAGGTCGCTTGGCCGGGCCGCGTCGGGCTGGGGGACGGTTTCACGCGCATCCTCGGCGTCGATCTGGCGCAGGAAGGCGCGCAGCGTATCGAGCTGTGCATCGCGGCCGAGGCGGGTGTCGCTCCGGACCTGCAGCGGCTCTTCGGCGGCCCCGGCCGGCGCGGGGGCCTCGGCGCGGGCGCGGTCCTGCTCGCGGGTGTGATGGTGGCCCCCCAGGACGACGGGCGGCGCCGGAAGGTCGGCGGTGATGAGGTTGAAATCCTCCGCCGTCATCAGCCGGCTGTCCCCGACCCAGCGGACGTAATCCGCCGACAGGTCCGCGTTGAGTGCCTTGAGCAGATGCGTGACCAGCATGTCGCGGGTCATGTCGTGGCTGTCGGTGCGCGCGCTGCCGGGCATGTCGGCCACCGCGACCTGCATGCACAGGGGGGCCGAGGTATCCAGCCCCGGGCAGGGGGCATCGCGCTTCAGCGAGATGCGAAGCGTATGGCAACACGAAGTTATCCGCGCGCTGGCCTCGGGCATGATGCGGGTGCCGTTTGTCCGATGCCCAAGCTGTTCGAGCGCCCTGCCGACACGCCCGGCGCAGTCCGTGATGTCGATGTCTCTCGTACCGAGAAATACTAGCCCCGCTGAAACCCAGTGAATACGTTCTTTCATGGCTCAACCTGTATGCGGGTGTTGCACGATGAGGTCACGCTAGCGGGGCATGAGGGAAATGGTTTGTTTCAATTAAGAAAACATTTGGGCATCTGGCTGGAGTATTGTGCCGCCCGCTTGCCGGCGGGGCCTGTCCGGTGGAACGGCCCACCGATGAGGGTGGCGGCGCGGCGATGCAAGAAGGGGCGCCCGGCGGGCGCCCCTTGTTGTGTGTGGTCGGTGGCGGGATAACCCCCGCCGCGATGGATCAGCAGCTGTAGTAAAGCTGGAATTCCATCGGGTGCGGCGTGTGCTCGTAGGCCTCGATTTCTTCCATCTTCAGCTCGATATAGCCGTCGATCTGGTCCTTGGTGAACACGTCGCCGGCCAGCAGGAAGTCGTGATCGGACTGCAGTGCCTCGATCGCTTCGCGCAGGCTTCCGCAGACGGTCGGGATGCCGTCCAGTTCCTCGGCGGGCAGGTCGTAGAGGTTCTTGTCCATCGCCTCGCCCGGGTCGATCTTGTTCTTGATCCCGTCCAGGCCCGCCATCAGCAGCGCCGAGAAGCACAGGTAGGGGTTGGCCGACGGGTCGGGGAAGCGGGCCTCGACGCGCTTGGCCTTGGGCGACTCGGTCCACGGGATCCGCACGCAACCCGAACGGTTGCGGGCCGAATAGGCGCGCAGAACCGGGGCTTCGAAGCCCGGGATCAGGCGCTTGTAGGAGTTCGTGGACGGGTTGGTGAAGGCGTTCAGCGTCTTGGCGTGCTTGAGGATGCCGCCAATGAAATACAGAGCCTCTTGGCTGAGATCAGCATATTTGTCGCCGGCAAAGAGCGGCTTGCCATCCTTCCAGATCGACATGTTGACATGCATCCCGGTGCCGTTGTCGCCGGCAATGGGCTTGGGCATGAAGGTGGCCGACTTGCCATAGGCCTGCGCGACGTTATGGATGACATACTTGAATTTCTGAAGCTGATCGCCCTGGTCGGTCAGCGTCGAGAAGATCAGGCCAAGCTCGTGCTGGCACGACGCCACCTCGTGGTGGTGCTTGTCCACCTTCATGCCGAGCCGCTTCATCGTGCTGAGCATTTCCGAGCGGATGTCCTGGCCGTCGTCGATCGGGTTCACGGGGAAGTAGCCGCCCTTGACGCCCGGGCGGTGGCCCATGTTGCCCATCTCGTATTCGGTGTCGGTGTTCCACGACGCGTCCAGCGCATCCACCTCGTAGGAGACCTTGTTGATCGAGGTCGAGATGCGCACGTCGTCGAACAGGAAGAATTCGGCTTCGGGGCCGAAGAAGGCCTGATCGCCGATGCCCGAGGACTTGAGATAGGCCTCGGCCTTCTCGGCGGTGCCGCGCGGGTCACGCTCGTAGGGCTCGCCGGTGTCGGGCTCGACCACCGAGCAATGCACGCAGAGCGTCTTCTCGGCGTAGAACGGGTCGATATAGGCGCTTTCGGTATCCGGCATCAGTTTCATGTCGGAGGCTTCGATCGACTTCCAGCCCGCGATGGACGAGCCGTCGAACATGAAACCTTCCTCGAGGAAATCCTCATCGACCTGATCTGCCATAACGGTGACGTGTTGCAGCTTGCCGCGCGGGTCGGTGAAGCGGATGTCAACGTATTCGACGTCTTCTTCCTTGATCTGCTGGAGAATTGCATTCTGGCTCATGTGCCTTCTTCCCTTTCTTCTGCTGGGGTATTTGGTTGTGTCCGGGTCAGAGCGCGTCCGGGCCGGTTTCGCCGGTGCGGATCCTGATGGCCTGTTCGACGGGGCTGACGAAGATCTTGCCGTCGCCGATCTTGTCGGTCTTGGCGGCGTCGATGATGGCCTCGATGGCCTGATCCACCTGATCGTCGTCGATCACCACGTCGATTTTCACCTTGGGCAGGAAATCGACCACGTATTCGGCGCCCCGATACAGTTCGGTGTGGCCCTTCTGACGGCCGAAGCCCTTGACCTCGATGACCGAAAGCCCCTGGATGCCGGCCTCCTGAAGGGCCTCTTTCACCTCGTCGAGCTTGAACGGCTTGATGATCGCTTCGATTTTCTTCATGGCCCTTGGCCTCCCTCGCCGAGAATTTCGCAGCCCGTGAGACCACTTCTCATCGGGGCGCTCAATCGGATAGGGTGCCTGGCGCCGTTCGCGCAGGGGGTGGCGGCAAGTGCTGCATAATCTTTAATCAAACCGCCTGCAAAACGCGCGAAATTGAATCACGGAGATCGAGCGATGACCGAATTGCTGACCGCTGCCCAGATGGGTGCCCTGGAAAAGGCGGCCATCGAGTCGGGGCAGGTGTCCGGGCTGGAGCTGATGGAGCGGGCTGGACGCGGGGTGGTCGAGGCGGCCTTCGCCAGGTGGCCCGATCTGGCGCAGGGGCCCGGACATGCTGCGATCCTGTGCGGGCCGGGCAACAACGGCGGCGACGGCTTCGTGATCGCGCGGCTGCTGCGCGAGTGGGGCTGGCAGGTCGATCTGTGGCTCTTCGGGGATCCCGACAAGCTGCCCCCCGATGCGCGGGCCAACCATGACCGCTGGTGCGCCATGGGCGGCGCGGTGCGCCCCTATGCCGAGGACGGGGCAGGGGCGTTCGCCGTCGCGGCGGAAGGGGACGCGGACCGCGTGCTGATCGTCGATGCGCTGTTCGGCACCGGGCTGACCCGGCCGGTGGAGGGGGTCGAGGCCTTTGCCCAAGCCACCCGAGGCGTTGGCGTGCCAAAGGGCGCGCGCGTCGTGGCGGTGGATATCCCCAGCGGGCTCTGCGCGGATTCGGGCCGCTACCTGGGAGGGACGGAACAGCCCGACAGGGCGATCCGGGCCGACCTGACGGTCAGTTTCCATGCCGCCAAGCTGGGGCATTACCTGGCCGACGGCCCGCGCATTTGCGGGGCGCTTGCGGTGGCCGATATCGGGCTGGGGGCCAGCGGCGACCCGGCTGTGGCCAGGCTGGTCGGGGCGCCTTCGCCGGACTTGTTGCGGAAAGGCGAGGGGCACAAATACGGGCACGGCCATGCGCTGATCCTGTCCGGGGGGGCGGGCCGGACCGGGGCGGCGCGGCTGGCGGCGCGCGGCGCGCTGCGGATCGGGGCGGGGCTGGTGACGCTCGGGGTGCCGCCCGACGCGCAGGCCGAGGTGGCCGCGCAGATCACGGCGGTGATGATGCGCACTGTGCCGGACGCGGCGGCACTGGCGGAGATGTTGAAGGATGCGCGTCTCACCGCGATAGGGTTGGGGCCCGGCCTTGGGCTTGATGACAGGGCCGCCGGATTGGTCGAGGCGGCGTTGCGCGCGGGGCGCGCCTGTGTTCTGGATGCCGATGCGTTGAGCGTGTTCGCGGATCGGCCCGAGGCCCTGTTTTCCTTGACCGGGGAGGCACCTTGCGTGCTGACCCCGCACGGGGGCGAGTTCCGGCGTCTGTTCCCGGATTTGGCGGATCGAAAGACGGGCGCGGCCACCTCGGGGCCGGCCTTCTCGCGCGTGGAGGCCGCGCGGGCGGCGGCGGCGCGGGCGGGCTGCGTGGTGCTGTTGAAGGGCGCCGACACGGTGATCGCGGCGCCGGATGGATGCGTTTCGGTCCATGCCGCGTGCTATGATCGCGCGGCGCCTTGGCTTGCGACGGCGGGCGCGGGGGACGTGTTGACCGGGTTTGTTGCCGGGCTGCTGGCGCGTGGGATGGCGCCGATGCGGGCGGCGGAAGTGTCGGCCTGGTGCCATGTCGAGGCCGCACGGGCGTTCGGCCCCGGCCTGATCGCCGAGGACTTGCCCGAGGCGTTGCCCGGTGTCCTGCGCGGACTGGATGCCGGTTAAAGGCGGGCCGGAGCGCGACCCGCTGTCGGAGGATCTGCGATGGAGACGGGCCGGAGCAGCTAAGCCGCCGTTGCGACCACTGGCTGCAGGAGGTGGCCCCCCACCTCGAGCCCGTCGGCGTAAAGCACGTGATCGCGTTCGAAGATGATCTCGCAAAGCGTCATTTCGATCACGCCTGCATCGCGGATGAATTCGCCATCGACCAGCCGTCCGGCGGCAACCATCGCTTGCCGCGCGCCGAAAAGCGCCTGCGCCCGCCAGTCGCGGACCAGCACGGGCTGGCCTGCGGGCAGGGTCATGTCGCGGTCGGGGCGGGTGTCGCCGAGCGAGCCTGCGGCGATCGTGACCGCCGGGGCGCGCAGGGTGCGCTTGCGAACGGCGGCCACCACGGCCATGCCGGTGTCGCGAGTGATGACATGATCGCCCGGTTTGATGTCGCCGGCGGGCGTTTCGCCGTTGCGTGTAAGGACGATGGATTGGGCCATAAGCCCGGTGATATGACTCGGGGTTTGGGCGGCCATGCCGCCTTGCGCCCGCCCGACCGTTTTCGGTTTCATGGCGATACTCGCTCTGTTTCTGCCTCAGTTTTCCCACACAATATGGCAAGAATGCGTTAATGTCGCGCCTTTTTTTGGCGCTTGGACGGTGACCAGATGGGTGATTTTTCCACTCGCATCCGTCGCGGGGCTTTGCTAGGAGACGCGCAGCGCGACGCGGGGCGGATCGGCCCCGGTGCCGCTGGCGGGTGTGGCGGAATTGGTAGACGCACCAGATTTAGGTTCTGGCGCCGCAAGGCGTGGGGGTTCAAGTCCCTCCACCCGCACCAAGCCTGGCGACTTGTTGCGCCCGAGTGAACGGGGCGCGCGGTGGGGGGCGTTAACCTTTCGTGCGGCTCGCCTGCATTTCCTTGGTTAATTGCGCAAACCTGCGTCGGTATGACGTCGGTATAACGTCGGTATCGCGTCGGTATTCCTGCGGTAGCCGGCGAGTGTTAACACGGCGTGCGGTGGTCCGGCGCGGGATCGCGGCGTGGGCAGGGGCGCCGCCGCGCCCGCGGGGCCGAAGACTCTGCTTGCACCCCGCGCGGGGCATCCCTAGAAGGGCCTCTGATTTTGACCGCCGCGGACGCCTCCGCGGCCCGATGCATATGAGAGGACGACAATGCAGGTCACCGAAACCCAGAACGAAGGCCTGAAGCGCGCCTACAAGATGATCCTGACCGCCCAGGAACTGGACGACAAGGTCATGGAAAAGCTCAAGGACGCGCAGCCCGAAGTCGAGATGAAAGGCTTCCGCAAGGGCAAGGTGCCGCTTGCGCTGCTGAAGAAGCAATTCGGTCAGCGCGTGCTGGGCGAGGCCATGCAGGAAGCCGTGGACGGCGCGATGTCGGCCCATTTCGAGGAAAAGGGCGAGCGCCCGGCCGCCGAGCCGGCCGTCAAGATGGTCAACGAGGACTGGAAGGAAGGCGACGACGTCGAGATCGAGATGTCGTACGAGGCGCTGCCCGACATCCCCGAGGTCGATCTGTCCAAGATCAAGGTCGAGAAGCTGGTCGCCAAGGCCGAGGACAAGGACGTTGACGAGGCGCTGAAGAACCTGGCCGAGAACGCGCAGGACTTCAAGGCGCGGCGCAAGGGCAGCAAGGCCAAGGACGGCGACCAGGTCGTGATCGACTTCGTCGGCAAGGTCGATGGCGAGCCCTTCGAGGGCGGCGCGGCCGAGGATTACCCGCTGGTCCTGGGCTCCAACAGCTTCATCCCGGGCTTCGAGGAGCAGCTGGTCGGCGTCAAGGCCGACGAGGAAAAGGACGTGACCGTCACCTTCCCCGAGGAATACCAGGCCGAGCACCTGGCCGGGAAAGAGGCCGTGTTTGAATGCAAGGTCAAGGAAGTGAAGGAACCCGTCGCCGCCGAGATCGACGACGACCTCGCGCAGAAATACGGCGCCGAGAGCCTCGATGCGCTGAAAGAGCAGATCAAGGAGCGGCTGGAGGCCGAATATGCCGGCGCGGCCCGCGCGGTGATGAAGCGCAAGCTGCTGGACCAGATGGACGAGATGGTGGATTTCGACCTGCCGCCAAGCATGGTGGAGGCCGAGGCCAAGCAGATCGCCCACCAGATGTGGCATGACGAGAACCCCGATGTCGAGGGCCATGACCACCCCGAGATCGAGCCGAACGACGAGCACACCAAGCTGGCCGAGCGCCGCGTCCGCCTGGGGTTGCTGCTGGCCGAGCTGGGCCAGAAAGCCGAGGTCGAGGTGACCGACGCCGAGATGACCCAGGCGGTCATGGAGCAGGCGCGGCAGTATCCCGGCCAGGAGCGCCAGTTCTTCGAGTTCGTGCAGAACAACCCGCAGATGCGCCAGCAGCTGCGCGCGCCGATCTTCGAGGACAAGGTGATCGACTATGTGGTCGAGCTGGCCGAGGTCGAGGAGAAAGAGGTCTCGAAAGAGGACCTGGAAAAGGCCGTCGAGGCGCTGGAAGACGAGTAAAACGACCGCGATCACGCGGGAAGGGCCGCCCCGGGATTGCCGGGGCGGCCCTTTTCAGTTCACCGGCACCGGACACGGGGGAGATGGTCCGTGCCGGTCCGCCTGCGCGGTGTGCTGCGATCCGGGGGGATGATTTCAGGCGTCGCAGCGGGCCGGTGAACTATAGAGATCCGAAAGCGTGCGCTGCAGCGCGATCGCGGCCTCGCGTTCCTGCGGGGTGGTGGCATCGGCGATCTGGGCGTCGCAGTAATTCTGCAGGTCCATCGGCAGGTGCTTGACCGACTCGATGGCCGCGATCGCGTCGGCGACCTCGTCCTCGTCGAGGAACACCTCGCCCGTGATCCCGGCAAAGCGGCGCACCCGGTCGATGCGTTCGTCGGTGCAGTCGTTGAGGGCGGCCATCGCCTTGGTCTTGCCCATCTGCACGGTCTGGCCGATGTAGTCGTAGGGCGCGTTGTCCGAGCGTTTCAGCACCCGGTCCATGAGCGGGTCGATCACGCTGATGACATCGGAAATGCCGCTGTCGCGCCCGTATTCCAGGATGCCGACCATCAGCTCGCAGGTGGCGTAGGACACGGTTTTCGACGAGCCGGGCCGCTTGAGCCGCTCGGTATCCACGCAGAAGCGGGTGTTTTCCCAGACCGTCGCGCTGCGCAGCGGCGGCTGCCCGCACAGGATGTCGTCAAACACGTCCGAAAGCATGTGCGGTCCGGTCGTCTGCAGCATCCGGTTGCAGCCGACGACGTTCATGTTCTCGTCGAGCAGCAGCAGGTAGGCCGGGTCGAGGTCGTCGAACATGTCGATCTCGCGCCCGTCGCGGACCTGGACATCCCAGCCCAGGCGGTCGCGGAACACGCGCGCGCGCAGTTGGAACATTTCGTCAAGCAGTGAGGTGAAGCGATCGCGGTTCAGCCCGTCGACAACTAATATCATCGTATTTTCCCCAAAATGATATTGACCGAGGCTGAGAATACCGGCCGGGGAAAACAGCGATATTAGGGGAATCCCGTAGTGGTGGACGCGGTCGGTGTGACCGGGCCGTGCCGGGCGGGCACGGCGTTAATCATTCATTGCAAACATATCTTTGTCCGCGGTTCAACCCGGCGGCACGATCCCGAGGCTGACCGCGCGGCCGACCGCCTGCGGAGTCGAGATGGTGCAGAGTTTCTCGCGGATCGAGCGCAGGTGCACCTCGACCGTGCGGTGCGAGATCATCAGGATGTCGCCCACGTCCTGCTGGGTCTTGCCGGCGGCGATCCATTTGAGGATCTCGATCTCGCGGACCGACAGGTTGGGCTTGCGCAGGGTCTTCATCAGGGGGTCGGAATTCATGACCGTGTCGTGCAGGTGCACCGCGTTGGTCAGCAGGTCGCCCATGATGTTGCGCTTGAGGCTTTGCCATTCGCGCTGGGGCATCGAGGCGCAGACGCAGAGCAGCCCGGTTTCCCCGAGCGGGCCGCGCACCGGCACGGTAAGGCCCCGCGTGGGCATCCCGAAATCCGAGGATTCGGCAAAGACCTGGTCGAAGCCCTCGGCGCGGGTCAGGCGGCTCCAGTCCACCGGCGCGACCGAGCGCGCGGCGGCGTTCAGCGCTGGGTCGAGATTGTGCAGGCCCCGCTCCATGTAGTGATTCTTCCACGCGTCGGGATAGGTGGTGAAGGCGTGCATGGTGCCGGTCAGCGGGTTCGAGGCGGCATAGGTGGCATATTCGACGCCGGCCGCGTGGCACAGGCGTTTGAGATGCGCCACGTAATCGCGCTGCCCCTCGGGCGTGCCCGCGAGGTCGATCAGTTCCATGCCGTTCTTCACTATCGCGACTCGATTGGACCGAAACCCCAAAACCTTCGATCAACCATGGGATATATCCCACAACCCCCGGACGTTCCAGCCGGTCGCCCGGGGGCGTGGCATGGGGCCGCGGGATGCGTGGCGGGGCGGTGCGAAAAGAAAGGCCGCGCCCGACGGGGCGCGGCCATGCCGATGTCCTGCGGTAACGCGACGGTCAGCTGGTCTTGTCGTCGTCCTGCGCGTCGTCGCCGTCCTGCTCGGGCAGGGCTTCCTCGACGGCTTCGGCCAGTTCCTCGTCCTCCGAGGCGGCGCTGCCGATGTCGTCGAAGAGTTCCGCGATCTCGTAATCGGCGGCTTCCTCTTCCTCGGCGGCGGCTTCCTGGATGGTCTTGCCCGACGCCTGCAGCTCGGCCTCTTCGGGCGAGCGGGCGACGTTGAGGGTGACGGTGCAATCGACCTCGGGGTGCAGGTGCACCTCGACCTCGTGCAGGCCCAGGGTCTTGATCGGCTGACGGATCAGAACCTGCTTGCGATCGACCGAGAAGCCCTCTTCGGTGGCGACGGCCGCGGCGTCACGGGTCGAGACCGAGCCGTAGAGGTTGCCGCCGTCCGATGCCTGGCGAATCACGATGAACTGCTTGCCATCGAGGTCCGCGGCCAGTTTCTCGGCCTCCTTGCGGGTTTCGAGGTTGCGCGCCTCGAGCTGGGCTTTCTGCTCTTCGAAGCCCTTGATGTTGGCTTCCGAGGCCGACAGCGCCTTGCCCTGCGGCAGCAGGTAGTTGCGGGCGTAGCCGGGTTTCACATCGACCACTTCGCCCATCTGGCCCAGCTTGGCCACGCGTTCGAGAAGGATAACTTGCATGATGCTCTCTCCTTACTTCACGGCGTAGGGCAGCAGGGCGAGGAAGCGCGCGCGCTTGATGGCGCGGGACAGTTCACGCTGCTTCTTGGCCGAGACGGCGGTGATGCGCGAGGGCAC
>JAASSQ010000038.1 GCA_021767845.1 Roseovarius sp.
ACGATCTCGTCGATCAGGCCCCAGTCCTTCGCCTCCTCGGGCGACATGAAATTGTCCCGCTCCAGCGCATCTTCGACCTTCTTCAGCGTCTGGCCGGTATGCTTCACGTAGATCTGGTTCAGCCGCTTCTTCAGCTTCAGGGTCTCTTCGGCGTGGATCATGATGTCCGTCGCCTGCCCCTGGTAGCCGCCCGAGGGCTGGTGCACCATGATTCGGCTGTTGGGCAGCGAGAACCGCATCCCCTTGGCCCCCGCCGTCAGCAGAAGCGACCCCATCGACGCGGCCTGCCCGATCACCAGCGTGCTGACCTTGGGCTTGATGTATTGCATCGTGTCGTAGATCGACAGACCGCTGGTGACCACGCCGCCGGGGCTGTTGATATACATGCTGATTTCCTTCGACGGGTTTTCCGCCTCGAGGTGCAGCAGCTGCGCCACGATCAGGCTGGACATGCCGTCATGCACCGGCCCGTTCACGAAGATGATCCGCTCCTTCAGCAGGCGCGAGAAGATGTCATAGGCCCGCTCGCCCCGGCTGGTCTGCTCGACCACCATGGGCACAAGGGTATTCATGTAGGTCTCGTATGGGTCTGTCATAATCGCCCGCCTCTGAGAGTGTTTCGATCTTTACCGCTGAGGTGCTAACGGAGTCTTAGTCCTGCGTCCGGGGCGCTGCAAGGGGCACCCGGCCCCGATTTCCGGTTGATCCCGCCCGGCCCCGGACTACCTGCGCGCCATGGATGGACAAGCTGCGACACCCGGTCTCACGCCGACCCGCACCGCCGGGCTGGAACGCCTGCAATCCTTCGTGCCGAAGGCGGGCGGAGAGTATGCGCGGCTGCGCAACTACGATCTGGGACCGGGCGGGCATGTGCATGTCTCCACCCTGTCGCCCTGGATCAGCCACCGCCTGCTGACCGAGGCCGAGGTGCTCGACGCCGTGCTGGCCCGCCACAGCCCCCGCGCGGCCGAGAAATTCGTGCAGGAGGTGTTCTGGCGCAGCTACTGGAAAGGCTGGCTCGAAATGCGCCCCGAGGTCTGGGGCTGGTATCGCGCCGGGCTGTCCGCTGCGCTCGACCGCACGAAAACCGAATCCGGCCTGCGGCAGCGATGGGCCGATGCCTGCGCCGGCCAGACCGGCATCGACGCCTTCGATCACTGGGCGCATGAACTGGCGGAAACAGGGTACCTGCACAACCACGCCCGCATGTGGTTCGCCTCGATCTGGATCTTCACCCTCGGCCTGCCGTGGGAACTGGGGGCCGATTTCTTCCTGCGGCACCTGCTGGATGGCGACGCGGCCTCCAACACGCTCGGCTGGCGGTGGGTCGCGGGGCTTCAGACGCGGGGCAAGACCTATCTGGCCCGCCCCGACAACATCGCCAAATACACCCAGCGGCGCTTTCGCCCCACCGGGCTTGCGCCCTCGGCCCCGCCGCTCGCCGGGCCGGACCATCCCGCGCGCCGCCCTGCACCCGGTCAGCCCGAGTGGTCGGCGGCGCCGCGATCGGGCCTGCTTCTGCACGAGGATGATCTCAGCCCCGATTTCCTGTTCGAGGCCGGGCTCGCCCCCGTGGCGCAGGCCCGGCTTCAGGCCACCGCGCGGCGCTCGCCGCTCACCGTGGCCCCGCTGGTCAGCGATTTCGCGGCCGGGGCGCTCGATGACACCGCCGCCCGCTGGCAGGATCGCGGCGGCGCGGATGGCGGGCGCCACGCCGATCCCGCCGCGCTGGTGGACTGGGCGCGGCGCGAAGGGCTCGACCAGATCGTGGCGCCCTATGCCCCGGTCGGCCCCGTGGCCGATGCGCTCGATGATCTGGAGGCCGCGCTCGGCCCCCACGGGATCGCGCTCATCCGCCCGCTGCGCGCTCATGACCTGCGCTGCTGGCCCCACGCCACGCATGGCTTTTTCCGTTTCAAGGACAAGATCCCGCAGTTGCTGGCCGCGATGGGCCACTGATGCGGGCCTGACGCGCGCTTCGCGGCACCGCCTGTCCGTTCGCGACACGGGGGCGCCGCCGCGCGGCCCGGTTTGTGCAAAAACGCCCCCGTTTCGGACAAAACGCAACGCGCGCCCTGTTCACACTCCGGTCGAAACCGACCCGATACCGACGTGATACCGACGTCATACCGACGCGATACCGATCGCCCTTTTCCCCGTTAACCAAGGGCTTTCGCCGCGATTCGGGGCAATCGTTAACAAAACCCCCCGGCGCAACGTCCGGGGGGTCGCGCGGCCTCGCCTGTCAGGGCGGTGTCAGCCGAACATGTCCTCGGTGATCCCGGCATACCATCCAAGGCTTTCCTCATAGGTGGCCTTGCGCAGCGCCGAGTCCTCGCCCGTCTCGCTGATGAACCCGTCCACCTTGGCGATCTTCTCCTCCGTCGCCTGGTAGGAGGCGCCCACCTTCACGCCGTCGTCGGTGTCGATCAGGCTCCAGCAAGTGTTTGAAAACTTTGCCGGAAACACCTTCGCCCCGGTCAGCGCACCGCGGATCGCCATGGCCGCGACCTTGGCCTGGCTGTTGGCCGAATAGCCCGATTTCGGCATGTCGCCCTGATCGGTCGCGTCGCCCAGCACGTGGATGTTCTCGTCCATCCGGCTTTGCATCGTGGCGGGCACCACCGGCGCCCAGTTGCCCTCGTTGATGCCGGCCATATCGCAGATGCGCCCGGCCTTCTGCGCCGGTATCACATTGCAAACACTGACATTTTCGACGACCCCATCGATATCGACGGTCATCTCGTCGGGGTTCACGCTGACATTGCCTCCGCCGAAATCCGGCCCGATCCGCTCGATCATCCCGCCGTAATGCTTCTGCCAGCCCTCCTCGAACAGCGCCTGCTTCGAGAACTTGGGCTTGGGGTCGGCGATCAGGATCTTGGCGGTCGGATTGATCTCTTTCAGCAGGTGCGCCACCATGCTCACCCGCTCATAGGGCCCCGGCGGGCAGCGAAACGGGTTGGGCGGCGCGACCATCGCGTAAAGCCCGCCCTCCGGCATCGCCTCGATCTGCGCCTTCAGCAACTCGGTCTGGCTTCCGGCCTTGTAGGCATGAGGCATCTTGTTCTGCTGCGCCGTGCTCCAGCCGGGTACGGAATCTTCAATGAAATCAATGCCCGGGCTCAGAACCAGCCGGTCATAGGGCAGCACCGCGCCGCCCGCCAGCGTCACCGTTTTCGCGTTCCGGTCGATGCCCACGGCCCAGTCATGAACCACGTTGATCCCGTAATCGCTGGCCAGCGTGCCATAGCTGTGCCCGATCGAGCTCAACTCGCGGAACCCGCCGATATAAAGGTTCGAGAAGAAGCAGGTGTAATAGGCCCGCGTCGGCTCGACCAGCGTCACGTCGATCGCGCCGTCGCTGTCCTTGGCCAGGTAGCGCGCGGCCGTCGCACCGCCCGCGCCGCCGCCCACGACAACCACGCGCGGCTTGCCCTGCGCGCCCAGCATCGGCGCCGACAACATCGCGGCCGCCGCCGCCCCCGTTCCGATAAAAGCTCTTCTGTTCAATGGCATAGTGGTCTCCTCCCTGGTCAAGAACCGGTTCGCCCGGCCTATTCTAACTCACCGAAATACGCCGCCAGCGCCGCGATCTCCGCGTCCGTCAGGCGCCCGGCCATCATCTGCATCACCGGATGCGGGCGCAGCTTCTGCTTGTAGGCGTGCATCGCCACCACGAAATCTTCCGCCGGCCAGTTTGTGATCGAGGGGATCCCCTCGTCGCTGCCATCGGCCTGGTGGCAGGTCTTGCATTCGCTCGACAGGTATTCGCCATACTCCGGGTCCCCGACCATCGCCAGCACCTCGGGCGGCAGCTCCACCTCCGGCGCCCGCGCCGTGGGGTCCGCTTCGGGGATGTTCTGCGGATCATCGGAAAACCGGCGCAAATAGGCCAGGATGTCGGCCCGCTCCTGTGGGTCGTCCAGCCCGTCGAAATTCATCCGCGTCCCGCTGACAAGGGCCTTGGGGTTCTCGATATAGGCATCCAGCGTGCGCAGGTGCCATTCCAGCCCATCCGCGCCCGCGCGCTCCAGCCCTTCGGAATAGGGGTAATCCTCTCCGGCCGACGCCGCCTTGCGCCCGAAGATCCCGTTCAGATGCGGCCCGATCCCGTTCTCGGCACCGCGCCCTACCTCGTGACACCCGGCGCACATCCCGAAAAGCTCTTCCCCCCGCTCCGCATCGCCAATGGCCTCGGCGCGGGCTGTCACAGCCGTAAAGGCGACCAGCACCGCCGCGCCCGAGGCCCTCGACATCCAGCCCGTCATGCTGTGCCCTCCCGACCCGCAACGCCAATCCCTGCACCGCCAGGCACAGGCGCGCAGCACAGAAACGGCCAAGCAACATACTGAAAAAAAACAGGGGTGGCGCCGCGGCATCCGCGCGGCGAGGCGCTGCGCGATGCGGGCAAACCGGGGCGGGCCGGCCTTGATGCGGCCCTCGTCGCCAGGATTGGTAGGCGGTCCTGCATGGTGTCTCCTCCTCCCAAAGGACACCTGCTCAGCTTACGCCATGTTGCCTGCCTCAGGCAAAGAAAACCGGGCCGGCCCTCGGGCCGGCCCGGCGGTCATCGCGCTTATTGCGAGTATGACTTCAGGTATTCGATCACGGCATCGATATCCTCGTCCTTGCGCAGCCCGTTGAACGACATCTTGGTGCCCTTCACGTAGCCGCGCGGATCGGCAAGGAATTCGGCCAGGTTCTCTTCGTTCCAGACCATGCCGTCGTCGCCCATGCTGTCCAGCGTCTTGGAATAGCGGAAGCCGTCCACCGATCCCATTTCCTGGCCGACGATGCCATTCAGATGCGGGCCGACGCGGTTCGACGCGCCCTCGCCCACCTGGTGACAGGCCTTGCACTTGCGGAAGACGGTCTCGCCCTGTTCGACCAACGCCATGTCCAGCGAGGCCTCCTCGGCCGCGGGGGCCTCGTCGGTCTCCGGCTCGGCCGTTTCGGCCGCGACCATCTGCTCGATTTCCTCGTCGGCGGCGGTGTCGGCATTGGCCTCTTCCATGGCCGCTTCGGCCTCGGATTCGCCTTCCTCTTCCGGCGTCACGTCCAGAACGGCCGCGCGCATGGTGATTTCCACCTCGTCCTTGCAGTTTTCCATGCAAGGTTCCTTGCGGAACTTGGGATACTCCGTCTCGGCGCGGTCATCGACGATGAACCCGTCGGCATTTGGCATCTCCACTTCCAGGAAATTGTCCTTGGACAGGACGAAATCGTCGTCCACGAGGAAGTTGGAATAGAGGATATAAGCCACGATCGCGTAGGTTTCGTCATCCGTCAGGGTCTGCGCCGCACCGAACGGCATCGAGCGATGCACGTAATCCCACGCCGTCGAGAGGTAGGGCCAATAGGAGCCCACGGTTTTCACCGGGTCCTTGTCGGCCAGCGTCCCGTCGCCACCGGCCAGCTTGGGCCAGTTGCCCACGCCCTCGGCGAAGTCACCGTGACAGACCGCGCAATAGGCGATGAAGGCTTCCTCGCCCTCCGCGACCGAGCCCGAGCCCTCGGGCAGGCCGGTGCCATCGGGGCGCACATCCACGTCCCAGGCGGCGATTTCCTCGGGCAGGGCTTCGCGGCCCACGCCGATGCGCTTGGCGTCGGCGGCGGCCTCGGCCCGGGCGGCGGCGATGAACATCATGTCGGGCGAGGCGGAATCCGCCGCCATGACCGGCGCGGCCTCGGGCATCGGCGCGATGTTGCGGTCGGCGAAATTGTAGCCCGCGGTCAGCAACGCGGCGGCGCTGACGCCGGTCAGACCGTAGAGTTTAAGAGACTTCAACATTCTCTGCCTCCCCGTTTTCCTTCACCCACCATGTCTGGATGCAGTTGTTGTGGTAGATCGAGTTCTCGCCGCGGATCTCGCGCAGCTCGTCCTTGGTGGGCTGGACGTAACCCGTTTCGTCATGGGCGCGCGACTGAAGCAGCATCTCGCTGCCGTCCCAGTCGATCTCCAGGTAGAAGCGCGACAGCGCCTTGGACTGGCCCTCGGCGGCAAGCCGCGCCTGCTGCCAGTTCTTGCCGCCATCGGTCGAGACATCGACGCGCGTGATCTTGCCATGACCCGACCAGGCCAGCCCGGTGATGACCAGCGGGCCGGGGCCGTGGGTGATCGGGGATTGCGGGCTGGGGCTGGTGACGACGGATTTGGCGTCCATCTCCCAGGTCCATTTGCGGCTGATGCCATTGGCCAGCGTATCGGTGTACTTGCTGGTTTCCTCGCGGCTTTCCACGGGGCCGTCCAGCACCTCGATCCGGCGCAGCCACTTGACCCACATGTTGCCTTCCCATCCGGGCACGACCAGGCGCACCGGATAGCCATGTTCCTTGCGCAGTGCCTCGCCATTGGCCTTGAAGGCGACCAGCACGTCATCCAGCGCCTTTTCCATCGGGATCGAGCGTCCGTTCGACGACGCATCCGCGCCCTCGACATAGATCCACTTGTCGGACAGATCGCCGGTGGTCTCCATCCCCGCTTCGGTCAGCAGGGTGCGCAGAGGCACGCCGGAATATTCCATGTTGTGGATCATGCCGTGGGTGAACTGCGCGCCATTGAGCTGCGCACCGGCCCATTCCATGCCGGTATTTGCCGCGCATTCGCAGAAATACACGTGGTTTTCGCGCGGAAAGCGTTCCAGGTCCGCGTAGGTGAAGATCATCGGCTTATCGACCATGCCATTGATCATTAGCCGGTAATCTTCCTTGCGCAGTTCGATCGCGCCCGAGTGATGCCGCTCGAACGCGCAGCCCTGCGGGGTGATCGTGCCGTCAAGCGCGTGGATCGGCGTGAAGTTGATCGAGCTGATCGTGTCGGCGGTCAGCCACTCCACGTTGCGCCGGATCACGTCATCCTCGAAGCGGATCGGCATGCCATAGGGGGTGGCGTCCACGCCCTCGCCCAGGCCGCTGGCCCATTCCTGCACTTCGGTGATCAGCGGATCGGGTTCGGCGGCGCGGGTCATGCCCGCCCCGGCCACCGCGCCCCCTGCGGCGACCGCCCCTTTGAGGAACGCGCGGCGCGAGGCGCCCTTTTTCTGGTTGTCGGCTGTCATCTGTCCTTAGCCTCCTCTCATAACATCATATTCATCTACATGAATTTGATGAACATAGGGTATCGGTCAAACGGTCGCGGCGCCGTCAGACGCCGCTGACCTTCACGCTGGTGTTGGGCTCCAGGGTCACGGTGCCCTGCTTGCGGATGTGGCTTTCGACCACGTCCCAGATCTGCGGCCCCTCGGTGCCCTCGTTCACGCTGGCCCAACCGGCCACCACGTAGTTGCGGGCGGGGTCGATCGGCTCGCCGGTGCTCAGCAGCGTCATGTCGGAAATCCGCTCGCCCTGCGGCTTGGAGATGTCGATCGAATAGCCCATGCCGCCGATCCGCACCATGTCGCCGCCCTGCTGGTAATAGGGGTCGGGGTTGAAGATGTTGTCGGCCACGTCCTCGAGGATCACCTTGATGAATTCGCCCGTCATCTCGGTGCGATAGGCCTCGCCATAGGTCATCGAGGTGACGTTCCAGATGTCGTCGCGGGTGATCTCGTCGCCGGGGATCAGGCTCGGCCCCCACCGCACACCGGGGCTCATGGCGATCTCGGCGTCGCGCTCGGACAGAAGCGCATTGCAGATCAGGTCGTCCCAGGTGCCGTTGAAGTTGCCGCGGCGATAGAGAAGTTCATCGGTCGTGCCGATCACCTCGTCCAGCTCGGCCTGGTATGGCGCGCGCTGTTCGTCGATCAGAGCGGTCATGTCCGCATCAGGCTCGATCACGTCGCTGAAGATCGGGATCAGCTTGTGGCGGAAGCCCATCATCTGCCCGTCGCGCACGTCCAGATCGACGCGGCTGACGAATTTCCCGTTCGATCCGCTGGCGATAATGATCGTGTCACCGACCAGAACCGGCTCGGGCAGCGCGTCATGGGTGTGGCCCGACAGGATCACGTCGATGCCCTTCACCACGCCAGCCATCTTCTTGTCCACGTCGAAGCCGTTGTGGCTCAGGCAGACCACCAACTCCGCGCCCTGGCTGCGCACCTCGTCCACCATCTGCTGCATATTCTCGTCGCGGATGCCGAAGCTGTAGTCGGGGAACATCCAGCCCGGATTGGCGATCGGCATGTAGGGGAAAGCCTGCCCGATCACCGCGATCTTCACGCCGCCGCGCTCGTAGAATTCGTAGGGTTTGAACTCGGCCGCCGGCTCGTCCCACATCGCGTCGAAGATGTTCTGCCCAAGCGCGTCATAGGGCAGCCCCTCGACCAGCTCGCGCACCCGATCCTGGCCCAGGGTGAATTCCCAGTGGAAGGTCATCGCGTCAGGCTTGAGCGCGTTCATCACGTTGACCATATCCTGGCCTTCGGTGTGATAGCAGGTATAGGAGCCATGCCAGGTGTCGCCGCCGTCCAGCAGCAGCGCATCGGGCCGCGCCGCCCGAATCGCCTTGACCACGGTGGCCACCCGGTCCAGCCCGCCGACCCGGCCGTATTCGCGGGCGAGGGCCGAAAAATCGTTATAGGTCAGCGCATAGTGACTGGGGCTGCCATCCTCGATGCCGTACATCTTGCGGAAATCGGCGCCCGTGATGTGCGGCACCTCGCCCTTGTTGGGGCCGACGCCGATATTGATCTCCGGCTCGCGGAAATAGATCGGCTTCAACTGCGCGTGGATGTCCGTGACATGGATCAGGCTCACGTTGCCGAACGTGTCGAAATCCAGAAGATCGTCCTGGGTCAGCGCCTGCTGCGCGGCCAGTTTCGACCAGTTGCCGAAACCGGACGCCCCGATCAGGGCCGAGGCCGCCATGCTGACCTGAAGAAAATCGCGACGAGAGATCATTTGCGTCTCCGAGTGGTTAAAGTTCTACCATTCCGCCCCCGGCAATTCGGACGCGGGTCTGGCCGAAAAGCCAGGAATTTCAATGTCATGCAGGCGGCAGCGTGGCCGGGGCGCGGCGGGCGCCCCGGCCGGTCGTCAGATCAGTTGCGAACCGACGGGCCCTCGACCGACAGGCCGTTGCCGCGGCTTGCAACATACAGTTCCAGCGCCACGAACTCGGGGCTGCCCGGCGCATAGGTTTCGGCACGGGTGTCCCGAACACAGCCCTTGAAGCGGCCGTGAACCGTGTTCAGGCGCGCGTTCTTCAGGCGATAGGTCGGGAAGCCGTTGATCTGCCCCTGGCTCAGGTGGTCGGCGCGGATCATCATGCCGTAGCTGTCCTCGTGACAATTCGCACAGCTCAGCTCCAGCTGACCGGTCCGGGTGTAGTACAGCTCCTTGCCCTGCTCCCATGTCTCGCGGGCGGGGCCGTCGATCGCCACGTCCACCGGCATCCCGCGCGACTGAAGCGAGATCAGCGCCTCCATGTTCGCCATCTGGCCGCTGGTATAGCCATAGGGCTCGGCGCCCATGTTATTTTCGCGGCAATCGTTGATCTGCATCGCCAGCGTCTGCACCTCTTCCGCGTCCGCGTCCCACTTGGGATAGACCGCGCGCACGCCTTTCATGCTGCTGGGATCCTCGTGGCAGGATGCGCAGGAATTGCCCTCGGACCCTTCCACGGTGTTCCACTGCTCCATCCCGGCATCGACGAAGATCATGCCCGGATTGTCGAAGTCGTCCATCTCCAGTGCCTGGGTCTCGTCCGAGCGGAAATGCCAACCGGACATGATCTGGTCCATGTTGGTGTCTTCCATGTGCTCGGGCACCGGCGCCTTGGTGGTCATTTCGATCTCGCCGTTGATGACCAGCTTGTCATCGTCGGGGCCTGCCGAAACAACACCGGGCACGGCCAGCATCAGCGCGGCGACGGCTGTCATTGCTTTGAATCTCATTCACTTCCTCCCTTGAGCGGCCCTGCCCCTCCGGCACCGGAGCGGCAGGGCGCCCTTATCGTTATGTTCGATCAGCCGACCGAGACCGACTTCTTGTCCTCGTAGACCGATCCGTCGTCATCGTACCAGGTGAATTCGAAATCACCTGCCTCGGGCACCGTCGCCTCGAACTCGAAATACGGGTTCGTGGAAATCGCCGGGTGCATCTCGACGTCCAGCACCGTCTCGCCGTTGAAGGCGCAGACGAAGCGATGGATGATCGATTGGGGGATGACGTTGCCGTCGCTGTCCTTGCGCTGACCGGACTCCATCTTGTGGCTGATCAGGGTCTTGATGACCACGACCTCGCCGGCCTCTGCCGACTTCGGAGCCTTCACGCGGGGGCGTACACCTTCTGCCATTTGTCTGTCTCCTTGCTCGCTCAGCCGCCGCAGCCGCCGATGGTGACCTTCACGGTCTTCTGGGTCTTGGCGAAGCTGCCGTCGGCCATCTTGGCCACGGCCACCACGTCCTGCGTGCCGGCCAGGCGGATCCGGGTCTTGGCACGCTGCGCCCCGGCCAGCGGGCCGAAGTTGAACGTGGCCACGCCCGGCGTGGGGTTGCCGGCCGCCAGAACCATGATCGCGCTCGCGCCCTCGGCGGACACCTCGATCGGAACCGTGTTGCCGTTCTCGGCGATCTCCGGCGCGTCCAGTTCGACGCCGCCTTCTGCCACGTCGGCGCCGCCGGTGAACTCGTTGATCTTTTCATCCACGGCCGAGGCCATGGCGGGCATCGGCAGGGTTACGGCCACTGCCGTGGCGCCGCCGATGACCAGGGTTTCGCGTCGTGTGAAATCCATTTTCATCTCCTTGGATAGGGTGGAGTGCGTCACTCGTCGTATTTCAGGGTCATGAGGAACGCGACCACGTCTTCGATCTGTTGGGCCGTCAGAAGCGGATCCAGTTCGCCGTCCGGGGCCTTGCCCGTGTAGGCCTTGCCCGGACGCACGAAACCCTCGACCTTGTAGTAGGCCGGCATCATCGTGCCGGGATAGGTCTTTTTGGCGTTGGCCACGATGCCGCGAAGCTCGGCTTCGTTCCAGCGGTCACCGACACCGTCGAGCGGCGGCCCGATCTCGCCATGGAAGGGCGCGTCGTCAAGCGCAGACACCTTGTGGCACGAAATGCAGTTGCCGATCGACTTGGTCTTCATGACCTTCGCACCGTTCTCGGGATCGCCCGGCTTGCCGGTCAGCGATTCCTCCACGGCGCCGTATTCGCCATACTGCACCTCGCCCGGCGCGATGGTGTCGGCCGCTGCAGACCCGGCCGCAAGCACCGCCGCCGCCAGAATTGTCGTTGAAAGCTTCATGTTTCCTCCCATGGCTACCATGTTCTCCGCTGCGATAGCTCGGTATACAGTAGGCTACCAGTCAGGCCCGACGCAACAACAAATTCACGATTGTGAATTTTTACCCGTGTCATTCCGTCGGGATTACTCCTGCGCCCCGTCGGACGCGCCCTGCCGCTCACGGATCTTTCGCGCGTGGTACCGCTGGAAATCTTCCCCGTTTTCCAGTGCATAACGCTTTTCGTTGACCCAGGTGAACATGTCCAGCGTCGTGCCTTTCTGGAACGCGCCCGGCATCACCGCTACCGCCGCCTCCTTGGCCGAGGCGCCCTCCGGCACCTCCTCGGGCAGGAAGATCACCGTCGGCGTGAACAATATCCCCCATTTGCGCAGCATGTCCTTCTCGGGCAGCGATTCCCCGTCGAGATCGGTCACCTCCCGATCGCCATGCAGGTTGAGCTGCACGACGAAGAAGTTTTCCGAGATGTAGTCCGAGATCTCCGGGTCGGGATAGACCTCCTCGTGCATCTTCTTGCAATAGATGCAGCCGCGCTGCTCGATCATCAGCGCCAGCCGCTTGCCCTCGGCATTGGCCTCGGCCAGATCCTCGCCCAGATCGAGGAACGTCTCGCGCATCCAAGGCGCCTTGTGCAGGCCGTCATCGCCCACCTCGGCCGCCGATCCCGGCGACACGAAGGCCGCCATCGCCATCAGCGACGCCACCACGAAATGTTTCATTCTCTCCTCCCTTGGTGTCAGGCGCCCGGTCCTATCCGATGGACTGGAAGCCGGGAAACCATTCTATCATGTAATTGGCGATGATGTTCACCGCGTTGGTCGCGATCAGCACCGCGAACAGGATCAGCATGGCGCCCATCACCTTCTCGACATGGGCCAGGTATTTCCGCTTGGATTGCATCCACGCCAGAAACGGCCGCGCGAACAGCGCCGCAACCACGAACGGCGCGGTCATCGCCAGTCCGTAGACCATCAGCAGCAGCGCGCCCTCCGACAGGCTGCCCATGCCGCTTGCGACCATCAGGATCGCCGCCAGGGCCGGGCCCACGCAAGGCGTCCAGCCGAACCCGAAGGCCAGCCCCATCAGGTAGGCGCCGATCACCGTGGTCGGCTCCGCCGCGCTTTCCAGGCGCGCTTCGCGGTAAAGCAGCGGGATGCGCACGACCCCCAGGAAATGCAGCCCGAACAGCGCCAGGACCGCCGCCGCGACATAGCTCAGCGGTTCGCGCCACTGGGCAAAGGCCTGCCCCAAGGCCGTCGCCCCCATACCCAGCAGAACGAAGATCGTCGTCACGCCAAGGGCGAACATCACCGCCGAAAGGGTCAGGCGCTTCTGCGCCCCCGGCGCGATCGCCCCGTCCCCGCGCAGCTCGGTCATCGACAGCCCCGCCATGTAGCACAGGTAAAACGGCACCATCGGCAGAATACAGGGGGTGAAAAACGACAGAAGCCCCGCAAGTGCTGCGCCCGCATAGGAAATTTCCAGCATTCGCGAAGCTCCTTGTTAAATCAACATATTCAAATTAGGTTGTATGTAGAGTTGACGTCAATCGGTCTTTCCATGTTCCGACAGGTTATAGCCCACGCGATCGCGTCCGTTTTCATTGCCGCCGCGCCGGTCGCGCAAGCGGCCGAGCTCGTGATGGTCGAACAAGCCGGCTGCCATTACTGCATCCAGTGGAAGCAGCAGATCGGACCGATCTATCCCAAGACGGACGAGGGCGACTTCGCGCCCTTGCGCATGGTCTCGATGGCCGAAGCCCCGCCCGACGGGGTCAGCTTCGCGCGGCCCGTCACCTTCACCCCGACCTTCGTTCTGGTCGAGAACGGCCAGGAACTGGCCCGGATCGAGGGCTATCCGGGCGAGGATTTCTTCTGGGGCCTGCTTGAAATGATGCTTCTGGAGCACACGGACTTTGCACAGACCGCGCATACGAACTAGATAACGCTCGCCCGGAGACGCGGCCGGGACCAACAGGGACGGAAAACCACGACGATGGCACTTCCAGTATTCGACAGTTCGCTCAGCGACGCTGAAATGGACCGCATGGTCGAGAACGCGACCAACGCTTCGAATTTCCTCAAGGCGATCAGCCACGAGGGCCGGCTGATGATCCTGTGCCACCTCGTCTCCGGCGAAAAATCGGTGACCGAACTCGAAGAACTGCTGTCCGCCCGGCAGGCGGCCGTCTCGCAACAGCTCTCCCGCCTGCGGCTCGAAGGTCTGGTCGAACCCCGCCGCGAGGGGAAGGCCATCTACTACCGCCTCGCGGATGAACGGCCCCGCCGTATACTTGAACTGGTCTATGAGCTATTCTGCGCCGAAGACCCGGAATCGGCGCAAGGCTAGGACACCCGCGCGCCGCCTCCGGTGTGGGAGGAGAGCGCAATGTACGACCTCATCGGTGACAACACGCTGGTGGCCCTGATCGGGCTGGCCTCTGGGATCTTTCTGGGGCTGGCGGCCCGTCTGGGCCGGTTCTGCACGATGGGCGCGATCGAGGACATGCTGTATGGCGGCTCCTCGGTGCGGATGCGCATGTGGATCCTTGCCATCGGCGTCGCCGTCATGGGCACGTTCGGCGCGGCCGGCGCGGGCCTGATGGCACTGGAGGAGTCGTATTACCTCTCGATCCGCTGGATGCCGCTGGCCTCCATCCTCGGCGGGCTGATGTTCGGCTACGGCATGGCCTTGGCGGGCAATTGCGGCTACGGCTGCATCGCGCGGCTCGGCGGCGGCGATTTCCGCGCCTTCGTCATCGTGATCGTGATGGGAGTGTCGGCCTATGTCGTTCTGCACGGGCCGCTGGCCTATATCCGCAACTGGGCCTTCTTCCAGGAGGACGTGACCGGCCTGCCCCCCGGCCTCGTGCATCTGGCGGCCAGCCAGACGGGCCTGCCGATCGCGCCGATGGGCATCGCCATCGGTGCGCTGATCGCGCTTGGTGCCTTGTGGTCGCGCAGCATGATCTCCGAGCCGAAATCGATCTTCTGGGCCTGCGTCGTGGGGCTGGCCATCACCGCCGGATGGGTGGGCAGCTACTGGGTGGCGACCACAGGTTTCACGGCGATGCCGGTGGTGTCGCACAGCTTCTCCGCGCCGGTGGGCGAGACGCTTCTCTATTTCATGACCGCCTCGGCGCGCGCGCCCTCCTTCGCGGTGGGCTCGGTCGCGGGCGTGGCCGTGGGCGCCTTCATCGGCTCGCTGCTCAAGGGGCATTTCCGGTGGGAAGCCTGCGAAGACCCGCGCGAGTTGCGCCGCCAGATGACCGGCGCGGCGATCATGGGCGCGGGCGCGGTGCTGGCGCTTGGCTGCACCGTGGGCCAGGGCCTGTCGGCCTTTTCGGTGCTGGCCTTCTCGGCGCCGGTCACGTTCCTCGCGATCATCGCCGGCGCGGCGCTTGGCCTGCGCCAGTTGATCGAGGGGTTCCAGCCCGCCGAATAGGCCCCGCCGCGCCTCAGACCTTCTGTTGGGTGTAGTGCCGCAGCTCGGCCCGCGCCACCTGCCGGCGGTGCACCGCATCCGGCCCGTCGGCCAGCCGCAGGGTCCGCAGATGCGTCCACATCGCGGCCAGCGGCACGTCCTGGCTGATCCCTTGCGCGCCAAAGACCTGCGCGGCCTCGTCCACCACCTTCAGCGCCACGCGGGGCGCCACCACCTTGATCTGGTGGATCCACGGCGCGGCGGCGCGCGCGTCGCCCTGGTCCATCATCCACGCGGCCTTCAGGCACAAGAGCCGCGCCTGTTCGATCTCCATCCGGCATTCCGCGATGATGTCGTAATTCGCCCCCAGCTGCGCCAGCGGCTTGCCGAACGCCTCGCGCTCCAAAGCCCGGCGGCACATGAGTTCCAGCGCGGCCTCGGCCTGCCCGATCGCGCGCATGCAATGGTGAATGCGCCCCGGCCCCAACCGGCCCTGCGCGATCTCGAAGCCGCGCCCCTCCCCCAGCAAGAGGTTTTCCGCCGGAACACGGACATCGGTGAAGCGGATATGCATGTGACCATGCGGAGCGTCGTCATGGCCGTAGACCTCCATCGCGCGCAGCTTCTCGATACCGGGCGTGTCGGCGGGCACCACGATCATGGAATGGCGCTGATGCTTGGGCCGATCCTCGCCGCCCGTCTTCACCATCACGATATAGACCGCGCAGCGCGGATCGCCCGCGCCCGTGGCCCACCATTTCTCGCCGTTCAGAACGTAGGCATCTCCGTCGCGCACGCAGGACATCGCGATATTGGTCGCGTCCGAGCTGGCCACGTCCGGTTCCGTCATCAGGTAGGCCGAGCGGATCTCGCCCCCCAGCAGCTGCGCCAGCCACCGCGCCTTCATCGCCTCGGTGCCATAGCGCGCGAACACCTCCATGTTGCCGGTGTCGGGCGCGTTGCAGTTGAACACCTCCGCCCCCATCGGCGTGCGGCCCATTTCCTCGGCGAAATAGGCATATTCCACGGTGCTCAGCCCCTTGCCGCCCTCGCCCTCGGTCAGCCAGAAGTTCCACAGCCCCCGCGATTTGGCCTTGGCCTTCAACCCCTCCAGGATCTCGGCCTGCCGGTCGGTGAACTGCCAGCGGTCGCCCTTGCCGATCTCGGCCGCATACTCGGCCTCCAGCGGCATGATCTCGTCGCGCACCATGGCGCGCACCTCGTCCAGCATCGCGCGGGCCTCGTCCCGCATCCCCAGGTCCATCTGCATCGCGTCGCTCCTCCCCTTTGGCGCGGCGCACACCCGGCGCCGATGCGCCAAGGCATAGCCGCCCGCCGGCCCCAGCACCAGCCCCGCCCTTTCCCCCACCACTCGGGGCGCTAGACTGCACGGCATGGACGCACCGCTCTTCATCGGCTCCGAGATCTACCGCGGCTCCAGCTACGGGCCGCGCCACCCGCTCTCGATCCCGCGGGTGCCCACGGTGATCGACCTTGCCCGCGCGATGGGCTGGCTGCCGCGCGCGCAGTATCGCACCAGCCCACGCGCGCGCCCCGCCGCGCTGACGGCGTTTCACACCCCCCGCTACATCGCCGCCCTGCAACGCGCCGAGACCGAAGGGCAGGTCGCGCCCGCCATTCGCGACCGGCACGGCCTCGGCACCCTGTCGAACCCGATCTTCCCCGAGATGTTCCGCCGCCCGGCCACCGCCGCGGGCGGCTCGCTCCTGGCGGCGGATCTGGTGGCGCAGGGCGGCGCGGTTTACAATCCCGGCGGCGGCACGCATCACGGGCTGGCCGACCGCGCCAGCGGGTTCTGCTATCT
>JAASSQ010000250.1 GCA_021767845.1 Roseovarius sp.
CAGGAGCCGCCCCGATGGAGCTTGCAGACCACCCCACGATCCGCGTCGCCGCCTGCGACCTCAACGGCCAGATGCGCGGCAAGCGCGTGCCGGGCGATTACGCCGCCAAGCTGGATGCGGGCGCGGTGCGGATGCCGCTCTCGGTGCTCAACGTCGATATCTTCGGCGCCGACATCGAGGGCTCTCCGCTGGTCTTCGAAACCGGCGACGCCGACGGCGTGCTCCATCCCACCGGGCGCGGGCCGGTGCCCCTGCCCTGGCTCGAAACGGCGCAGCCGCTGGTGCCCATGTCCATGCACCACGAGGACGGCACCCCGTTCGAGGGCGATCCCCGCCATGCGCTGATTGGCGTGCTGGACCGCTTCGGCGAACGCGGCTGGCAGGTGATGGCCGCGACCGAGCTGGAATTCACCCTTGTCGATGACAGCGGCAAGACGCTGAACCATGTCCGCGATCCGCGCACCGGCCGCCGGCTCGAGGCGCCGGGCATCCTGTCGATGACCCAGATGGATGCTTTCGACCCTTTCCTGACCGCGCTTTACGAGGCCTGCGCGGCCATGGGCATCCCCGCCCAGACCGCCACCAGCGAAGCCGGCATAGGCCAGTTCGAAGTGACGCTCAACCATCAGGACGCGCTGCGCGCCGCCGATGACACCTGGCTTTTCAAGACGCTCATCAAGGGGCTGGCGCACAGGCACGGCTTTTCGGCCACCTTCATGGCCAAGCCGTTTGCCAATGATGCGGGCAACGGGATGCACCTGCATTTTTCCGTGCTGGACGGGGACGGGCGTAACGTGTTCGACGATGGCGGCGCGGCGGGCACCGACACGCTGCGCGCGGCCGTGGCGGGGGGCCTTGCCGCCCTGCCCGCCTCGACCCTGGTCTTCGCCCCGCACGCCAACAGCTATGCGCGGCTGGTGCCCGGCGCCCACGCGCCGACCGCGGCCTCCTGGGCCTATGAAAACCGCACCGCCGCGCTGCGCATTCCCGGCGGCCCGCCCGCCGCTCGCCGGATCGAGCACCGCGCCTCGGGCGGTGACATCAACCCCTACCTGACCTTCGCCGCGATCCTCGGCGCGGCGATCACCGGCATCGAGGACCGGATGGAGCCGCCCGCCCCCATCACCGGAAACGCCTATGACGCAAGCGACCTGCCCGCGATGGCCTCCGACTGGGAAACCGCGATCGACCGCTTCGCCACCGATCCGCTGATCGCGCGGTTCCTGCCCGCGCAGCTGATCGACAACCTGGTGATGACCAAGCGGCAGGAATTGCGCCTGATGAACGACATCGCCCCCGAGGCCCAGTGGAAAACCTATCTCGAAACGGTGTAAACGGGGGACGGAACGCCCCATATCGGCGGGGCCGCCGGGGGCTTGCCCCCGGGGCACGGCTCCGTTAGCCTGAATTTGATCAAATTACGGAGGTCCCATGAAAATCGGGATCCTGCAAACCGGCCACGCCATCGACATCGTCCGCAAGGACCTCGGCGACTATGACGCCATGTTCGCCCGCCTGCTGGACGGGCACGGCTTCACCTTCCAGACATGGAACGTGGTGGACGAAGAGTACCCGGACAGCCCCGCGGACGCGGATGGTTGGCTGATTACCGGCTCCAAGCACGGCGTCTACGAGGATCACCCCTGGATCCCCCCGCTGGAAGAGTTCATCCGCGCAGCCTATGCCGCCGGCCGCCCGATGGTGGGCATCTGTTTCGGCCACCAGATCATCGCGCAGGCGCTTGGCGGAAAAGTGATCAAATATCCGGGCGGATGGGCCGTGGGCCGCACCGAATACGAGATCGAGGGCCGCACCTATGCGCTCAACGCCTGGCACCAGGACCAGGTGGTCGAACGCCCGCGCGATGCACAATTGATCGGCTCGAACGACTTTTGCGCCAACGCCGCGCTGCTTTACGGCACCCGCGCCTTCACCTTGCAGCCGCATCCCGAGTTCACCTCGCAGATGATCGGGCAACTGCTGAAGCATCGCGGCCCCGGCGTGGTGCCCGATGCCCAACTGGCCGAGGCCGCGACCCACCTCGACGCCCCGATATCGGACGCGGCCATGGCCGACCGTATCGCGGCCTTTTTCAAACAGGAGCGCCGAGCGATGGCCAAGGACTGGATCAAGACCCTGCCCGAGGCGGCACAAGCCTATCTCGAAGGGCGCCGCCTCGACGAGGTGGAATGCATCATCGCCGACCTGCCCGGCATCGCCCGCGGCAAGGCCGTCCCGGCCTCGAAATTCGCCCGGCAGGGGCATTTCCACCTGCCCGACTCGATCTTCTTCCAAACGATCACCGGCGACTGGGGCGAGGCCGCGGGCGAGGAAGGCTTCATCGAACGCGACATGATCCTGCGCCCCGACATGTCCACCACCACCGCCGCGCCCTGGACGGGCGACTGGACGCTGCAGGTGATCCACGACGCCTATGACCGCGACGACAACCCCATCCCCTTCGCGCCGCGCAACGTGCTCAAGCGGGTGGTCGATCTCTACCACCAGCGCGGCCTGAAGCCCGTCGTGGCCCCGGAGATGGAGTTCTTCCTCGTGGCCCGCAACCTCGACCCGGCCAAGGCGATCGAACCGATGATGGGCCGCTCGGGCCGCCCCGCCGCCGCCCGGCAGGCCTATTCCATGACCGCCGTGGACGAATTCGGCCCGGTGATCGACGACATCTACGACTTCGCCGAGGCGCAGGGATTCGAGATCGACGGCATCACCCAGGAAGGCGGCGCAGGGCAGTTGGAAATCAACCTGCGCCACGGCGACCCGGTCAAGCTGGCCGACGAGGTGTTTTATTTCAAACGCCTGATCCGCGAAGCGGCGCTCAAGCATGACTGCTTCGCCACCTTCATGGCCAAGCCGATCGAGGACGAGCCCGGAAGCTCGATGCATATCCACCACTCGATCCTCGACCCCGAAACCGGCCGCAACCTCTTTGTCGGACCACAGGGCGGCGACACCGAGGCCTTCTTCCATTTCATCGGCGGGCTGCAGAAACACCTGCCCGATGCGGTGGCGGTGCTGGCGCCCTACGTCAACTCCTACCGCCGCTACGTCAAGGATCACGCCGCCCCCATCAACCTGGCCTGGGCGCGGGACAACCGCACCACCGGCATCCGCGTGCCGCTGTCCCCGCCCGAGGGGCGGCGCATCGAGAACCGCATGGCCGGGATGGACTGCAACCCCTATCTCGGCATCGCGGTCAGCCTGGCGTGCGGGCTTCTGGGGATGGACAACGAAATCCGCCCCGAACCGCAGTTCAAGGGCGATGCCTATGAGGGCGAGTCCGACATTCCCCGCGTCCTGGGCTCGGCGCTCGACATGTTCGACGAGGCCACCGCGCTGCACGAGATCCTGGGCCCGGAATTCGCGCGCGTCTATTCGATCGTAAAACGCGCCGAATACGAGGAATTCCTGCAGGTCATCAGCCCGTGGGAACGCGAACACCTGCTGACCAACGTCTGACCGGGGCGCGGCGATGAACCTGCTTTTCGCCAACGACCGTCAGGGCCAATATCCGCCCAGTTGGTATGCCGCCACCACCGAGCCGCTGCCGCCCTTCGCGCCGCTGCGCGGGCAGGCCAAGGCCGATGTCTGCGTCGTGGGCGCGGGCTATACCGGCCTGTCGGCGGCGCTGCACCTGGCCGAACAAGGCCTCGACGTGGTCTTGCTCGAGGCGCACCGCGTGGGCTTTGGCGCCTCGGGGCGCAACGGCGGGCAGTTGGGCTCGGGCCAGCGGATGGAGCAGACCGGGCTGGAGAAACTGGTCGGCGCCGACGACGCGGCGAAGCTGTGGGATCTGGCCGAGGACGCCAAGGCCCTGGTGAAATCGCTGATCGACCGGCACAAGATCGACTGCCACCTGAAACCCGGCATCGCGCATATGTGCTTTTCGCCCCGCGAGGTGGCCGAGGAACACGCCTATGCCGATCACCTGGCCGATCGCTACGGCTATACCGCTCTGGAAAAGCTCGACCGCGACGCGGCGCAGGCGCTCTGCCCCTCGCCGAAATACGTGGGCGGCACGCTCGACATGACGGCGGCGCATCTGCACCCGCTGGCCTATGCGCTCGGGCTGGCGCGCGCGGCCCGCGATGCGGGCGTCAGGATCCAAGAAAACACACTCGTCACGCAAATCCAACCCGGCGCCCCGGCCAGGGTGCAGACCGGTCAGGGCGCGGTGACGGCCGATCACGTGATCCTGGCCTGCAACGGCTATCTTGGCGGGCTCGATCGCCGCGTGGCCGCCCGCGTCATGCCGATCAACAATTTCATCGCCGCGACCGAACCCCTGGGTGACGAGGCCGCCCGCGTCCTGAC
>JAASSQ010000251.1 GCA_021767845.1 Roseovarius sp.
ACTGGATGTCGGTTCCACTGCTGTATCACGATTACCTTGGCAAGCCGACACCTCGTGTCGGACTGAACCACACGGTCATTTGCCCGTACGGGGCCTATGAATGCAAGGACGGTCAGCTTGTCGTCATTAGCGTTCAGCACAGCGGCGAATGGCAAAGGTTCTGTGAACACATACTGGGCGATGCGGCTTTGGCAACCGACCCCCGGTTCCATGACAACACGTCGCGAATTGAAAACAAACCCGCGCTCGAAGTTCTCATCAAGGCCGTATTCGCCTCGCATGACCGCGCCGAGATGCTGAAGCGGCTTGACGCTGCGGGCATTGCCTCGGGCGCGGTGAACGACGTGGCGACCCTGTCCGGTCACCCCCAGCTTGACCGATCCGTGATAGGCACACCCTCGGGCGAGATCAACGTCCCGACACCCCCGATCCGGCGCAGCGCCGGCGAAACGACACTGCGCCCCTGCCCGGCCTTCGATGCGGAAGGTGAAGCCATTCGCGCCGAATTCGGGCCCCTTTCATGAAAACGGTGGACAACTAAAAGGGTGGACAACCAAATGACCGCTGAGAACAAACCGGCGATTCTTCAAGGCGTGAAGATCGTCGATCTGACTTCTGTGGTTTTCGGACCTTTGGCGACGCAGATGCTGGGCGATCTGGGGGCCGATGTGATCAAGGTCGAAGGCCCCGAGGGCGATCTTCTTCGCCAGGTCCAGCCATCGCGCAACAAGCTGATGGGTGCCGCTTTTCTGGGGGCCAACCGTAACAAGCGCAGTGTCGTACTGGACCTCAAAACGCAAACCGGTCGCGATCAGTTGCGCAAACTGCTCATCGATGCCGATGTGATGATTTCGAGCATTCGGCCTGCGGCGCTGGCCAGATTGTCTTTGGATCCCGAAACTCTACGGCAGGAAAACCCGAACCTGATCACGGTATCCGCCACCGGTTTCGGGCAGGACGGGCCCTATGCCGCCAAGCCTGCATTCGACGATTCCGTCCAGTCGGTGTCGGGATTGGCCAGCCTGGCGACCTTGCGCGACCCCGAGGCACCGCCCGCTTATGCCCCGACAATTCTGGCCGACAAGCTCGGCGGGGTCACCGCCGCCTATGCCGTGATGGGCGCCCTGTTCCACCGCGAGCGTACGGGAGAGGCCCAGCATGTCGAGGTTCCAATGTTTGAGACGCTCGCCGCCTTCCTGTTGGCCGAACATATGGATGGTGCCACCTTTGAAGAGATTCCGCAGGATTTCGGCTATGCCCGCATGCTGGTTCCGCACCGGCGTCCGGTTCAGACGGCAGATGGCTATATCACCATTCTGCCCTACACCAACGTGCAATGGGCGCGGTTCTTTCAGGCGGTTGGGCGCGACGACATGATCGACCATGTCTGGGTCACTGACATGGATGCCCGAAGCCGCAACATCGGCGCAGTATACAATATGGTGGCGCAGATTGCGCTGACCCGGACCACAGATGAATGGATTGACCTGATGGAGCAGGCCGACATACCCGCCATGCCAGTTCGCAACCTGTCAGATTTGCCGAACGATCCCCATCTTGCCGCGACCGGGTTCTTTCAACGGATTGATCACCCGACCGAAGGTGCGATCTGGACGACACGCCCGCCGGTTCGCTTCTCGGCAACCCCGGCGCGACATGATCATCGTCCGGCCCCGCGACTTGGGGAACACAGCGACGAAATTCTGGGGCCGGGCAGGGAATAGCCCCACCCGGCACCGGACGGATCAAACGTCCATCGAGCGTGCGATCAGTTCCTTCATGATCTCGTTGGTGCCGCCATAGATCATCTGGACCCTGCTGTCGGCATAAAGTCGCGCGATGGGGTATTCCATCATAAAACCGTAACCGCCGTGCAGTTGCAGGCATTCATGCATGACCTCGTTCTGCGTCTGGCTGCCCCACCATTTCGCCATCGAAGCCGTGGCCGCATCAAGTTCGCCCGCTTCAAGGCGCGCGAGCCCGTCATTTACGAAGGAACGTAGCAATTCGGCCTTGGTTTTGCATTCCGCCAGTTTGAAGCGTGTATTCTGGAAGTCCATGATCCGGCTTCCAAATGCCTTGCGGTCCTGAACATACTTCACAGTTTCATCGATCGCAAAATCAATAAAACCGAGCGCGGTAATGCCGATCATCAGCCGCTCCCAAGGCAGCTGCTTCATTAGCTGGTAGAACCCCTGCCCCTCTTCCGGACCAAGCAGGTTCGCCGTAGGCACGCGCACATCCTCGAAGAACAGCTCTGCAGTATCCGAACCTTTCATACCCAGTTTCTTCAGGTTCCGTCCCCGGCGAAAGCCCTCGGCGCCCTCGGTTTCCAGAACGATCAACGAAACGCCCTTGGCGCCGGCGTTGCGGTCGGTCTTTGCCACGATCACAACGAGATCCGCCGTGTGCCCGTTGGTGATAAAGATCTTCGAACCGTTGATCTTGTAGTGGTTGCCATCCCTTTCCGCAAAGGTTTGTACGTTCTGGAGGTCAGAGCCCGTTCCAGGCTCGGTCATGGCAATCGCCGCAACGCTGTCGCCGCTGACCAGTTTCGGCAACCACTTTTTCTTCTGTTCCTCACTGCCATATGCATTGAGATAATGGATTACGATGGACTGGATGCCATAGCCCCAACCCGTATCACCGGTGCGCCCCTGCTCGTAGACGGTAATCGCGTCGAACCCGATGCCGCCACCGAACCCGCCATATTTTTCGGCAATCGAGCCACCCATGACGCCCTGTTCACCGACCGTACGCCAGAAATCGCGGTCAACGATCCCCTGCTCTGCCCATTGGTCGATTTTCGGGGCCATTTCGGCATCAAAAAGCTTGCGGGTGCTGTCCGCGAACATTTTGTGTTCATCCACTACCCAGCTAGGGGAGTTCTTGATCAGAGACATATCTTATTCCTATCGAGTCATGCTTGCATTGACAAAAATCTAACTAGTGTTTTATTTCCTGACAATGAACCCGAGCCGTTCTGACGGGGCGTCTCGAGGCTTCGGACCGTGCGCATCCGGATTTATCCAATCAACGCGCCGCCCATTCGGCTCGTACAAAAAGGCCCGACTAAACAGGCGGGCCTTTTTGTACTTTTTTGCAATGACTTACAGCTTGTCGGTCAGTTCGGGCACGGCCTCGAACAGGTCGGCGACCAGACCGTAATCGGCAACCTGGAAGATCGGGGCCTCTTCGTCCTTGTTGATCGCGACGATGATCTTGCTGTCCTTCATGCCCGCAAGGTGCTGAATCGCACCCGAGATGCCGACGGCGATATACAGGTCAGGCGCGACCACCTTGCCGGTCTGGCCAACCTGCCAGTCGTTCGGTGCAAAGCCCGAGTCGACGGCGGCGCGGGATGCGCCAACGGCGGCGCCCAGCTTGTCGGCCAGTTTCTCGATCAGCGCGAAATCGTCTTCCGAGCCGACGCCACGGCCGCCCGACACCACGATACCGGCCGAGGTCAGTTCGGGACGGTCGCTTTCGGCGACCTTGTCTTCGACCCATTCCGACAGGCCCGAAGCGGAGGCCCCGCCCACGGTTTCCACGGCGGCCGAGCCACCGGTGCCGGCCGCGTCGAAGCTGGCGGTGCGGAAGGACACGACCTTTTTCGCGTCGCCCGATTTCACCGTCTGGATCGCGTTACCTGCATAGATCGGGCGCTCGAACGTGTCGGCATCGACCACGCCCGAGACGTCGGTCAGCATCATCACGTCCAGCAGCGCGGCCACGCGGGGCAGCACGTTCTTGGCGTCGGTGGTGGCGGGCGCCACGATGTGATCGTAATCGCCTGCCAGCGACACGATCAGGTCGGCGGTCGATTCCGCCAGGCGATGACCCAGTGCCGGGTCTTCGGCGACCAACACCTTGGCCACGCCGTCGATCGTCACGGCCTCTTTGGCGGCGTCGGCAGCAGATGCGCCGGCGCACAGAACCGTCACGTCGCCCAGGGCCTTGGACGCGGTGACCGCCTTTGCGGTCGCGTCCATTGACAGTTCACCATTGTTGACTTCGGCAAGAAGAAGAACAGCCATCACACCGCCCCCTTTTCCTTGAGTTTCGCAACCAGCTCGTCGACCGAGCCAACCATTTCACCGGCGGCGCGTTCGGCCGGCTCGGACGTCTTGACCACGGTCAGGCGCGGGGTGACGTCGACGCCGTAATCGGCGGCGGTCTTTTCATCCAGCGGCTTTTTCTTGGCCTTCATGATGTTGGGCAGCGACGCATAGCGCGGTTCGTTCAGGCGCAGGTCGACGGAAACGACGGTCGGCATCTTGACCTTGATGGTCTGCAGGCCGCCATCGACCTCGCGGGTGACG
>JAASSQ010000252.1 GCA_021767845.1 Roseovarius sp.
CACGAGTGAATGCGGTGGCCGAGGCCGTGGCGGTGGCCGGCAGGACGCGGTCGCGCTGCTCCGTCGCGGTTGAGGCCGCCGCCGGCAGGACCATGTCCGCCGCATCGGCCGAGGCGAGGCGGATTTCAACCCGCTCGCCCTGCGACAGGCGCAGATCGGACAGCGAGTTCAGCGAGCGTGTGACCGTTCGTGGCATGCTGTCTTGCGCTTGGCTGGCGGCGTGGCGCGTCACCTCGACCCGGATCGGGCGCGAGACGGGCCGCGTGTCCCCGATCAGGGCGCGCGCCTGGATCGAATTGACGGCGGGCGCATAGTCAGCCCCGCCGGAGAGATCGTAGAACGCCCAGCCCAGAAAGGCGAAAGTCACAAAAATAAAGCGCCACATCGCGCATCCCCCCAATACCCAAATACCCAGTCACCCGATGTCTTCGCCCGAAACGGCGTGTGCAGCAGACACGCCCCATACTACCCGATTCGGCCCCTTGCGTGCGGGGAAAACGGCGTAAACGGTATCATTTCGGTTACGAGGGGCGGACGGGGCGGCGCCGGGGCGATCCGGGGCCTTGACCTTCGGCGCGCTCTCAGGCTGATTGGCGCGCACTCATCGAAGCAATCGCAGCGGTGCGCGGGGTCTGGCCATGACCTTCGCACGGGGATAACAAGAGCAGCATGACCGACCTGACCGACGAAGGCGCCGAGCCCGTCACCGAATTCGCCGAGCCGCTGCGCCGTGCGATCGGCGATCGCTATCTGACCTATGCGCTGAGCACGATCATGCATCGCGCGCTGCCCGATGCGCGCGACGGTCTGAAGCCGGTTCATCGGCGTATCCTCTACGCGATGCGCGAGCTGCGCCTGTCCAGCACCGGGGGCTTCCGCAAGTCGGCCAAGATCAGCGGCGACGTGATGGGGAACTATCACCCGCATGGCGATGCCGCCATCTACGACGCTATGGCGCGCCTGGCGCAGGATTTCGCGGTGCGCTATCCGCTGGTGGACGGGCAGGGGAATTTCGGCAATATCGACGGCGACAACCCCGCCGCCAGCCGCTATACCGAGGCCCGCATGACCGCCGTGGCCGAGGCCATGCTGGAGGGGCTGAACGAGAACGCGGTCGATTACCGGGACAATTACGACGGCACGCTGCGCGAGCCGGTGGTTCTGCCGGCGGCCTTTCCAAACCTTCTGGCCAACGGGTCGAGCGGCATCGCCGTGGGCATGGCCACCAATATCCCGCCGCACAATATCGGCGAGCTGGTGGAGGCCTGCCTGCACCTGATCAAGACGCCCGACGCGCGCGACGACACGTTGCTGAATTACGTGCCTGGCCCCGATTTCCCCACCGGCGGCGTGATCGTCGAGCCGCAGGAGAACATCGCCCAGGCCTATCGCACGGGGCGGGGTGCGTTCCGGCTGCGCTGCAAGTGGGAGGTCGAGGATCTGGGCCGCGGGCAATGGCAGGTCGTGGTCACGGAAATCCCCTACCAGGTGCAGAAATCCAAGCTGGTCGAGAAGATCGCCGAACTGATCCAGACCAAAAAGGTGCCGATCCTGGCCGACATCCGGGACGAAAGCGCCGATGACGTGCGCATGATCCTCGAGCCGCGGTCCAAGAACGTGGACCCCGATGTGCTGATGGGGATGCTTTATCGCAATTCGGACCTGGAGGTGCGGTTCAGCCTGAACATGAACGTGCTGATCGACGGGGTGACGCCGAAGGTCTGCTCGATGAAGGAGGTGCTGCGCGCCTTTCTGGATTTCCGGCGCGAGGTGCTGTTGCGCCGCTCGCGGCACCGGCTGGCCAAGATCGACAACCGGCTGGAGGTGTTGCAGGGCCTCATCACCGCCTTCCTGAACCTTGACCGGGTGATCGAGATCATCCGCTTTGACGACGACCCCAAGGCGGCCTTGATGTACGAGGACTGGAGCACGCCGCACCAGTCCACGCTTGCCCGCGCGATGGAGGAAAGCCAGTATCGCTCGCCCCTTGCGGGCGTGGATCGGAGCGCGCTGGTTCTGGTGGCCGAGCCGCTGGCGCAGGCCACCGGCGTTCTGGCCGAAAGCGATGGCGGCAGCCCGCGCGAGATCCCGCAGAGCTATGAGGGGCGCGAGAACGGCCTGTCGGACGTGCAGGCCGAAGCGATCCTGAACATGCGGCTGCGCAGCCTGCGCCGGCTGGAAGAGGATGCGCTGATCCGCGAGCGCGACAGCCTGATGGAAGAGCGCGCCGGGATCGAGGATTTGCTGGAGGACGAGGACCTGCAGTGGCGGGCGATCGCCGACCAGCTGCGCGAGGTCAAGAAGACCTTCGGCAAGGATTACGTTCTGGACGGGCGCAACGTGGGCGCGCGCCGCACCCAGTTCGCCGAGGCCGGCGAGGTCGAGGACGTTCCGCTGGAGGCGATGATCGACCGCGAGCCGATCACCGTGGTCTGTTCGAAGATGGGCTGGATCCGGGCGATGTCGGGGCATATCGACCTGAACCGCGAGTTGAAGTTCAAGGACGGTGACGCGGGCCGCTTCATCTTTCACGCCGAGACGACCGACCGTCTGCTGGTGTTCGGCACCAACGGGCGGTTCTACACGATCAGCGCCGCCAACCTGCCCGGTGGGCGCGGCATGGGCGAGCCGTTGCGCCTGATGGTGGATCTGCCCAACGAGGCCGACATCGTGGACCTGTTCATCCACAAGCCGGGCCGCAAGCTGCTGGTGGCGTCGAGCGCGGGCGACGGGTTCGTGGTGCCCGAGGACGATGTCGTGGCGCAAACCCGCAGCGGCAAGCAGGTGCTGAACGTCAAGGGCGATGTGCGCGCGCAGGTCTGCACGCCGGTGGCCGGCGATCACGTGGCCTGCGTGGGCGAGAACCGCAAGGTTCTGGTCTTCCCGCTGGACGAACTTCCCGAGATGGGCCGCGGCAAGGGCGTGCGGTTGCAGAAATACAAGGATGGCGGGCTGAGCGATGCCACCACCTTTACCCTGGCCGAGGGGCTGAGCTGGCGCGACCCGGCGGGGCGCACCCGCACCGAAAGCGCGCTGGCCGAGTGGATGGGCAAGCGCGCCAGTGCCGGCCGGATGGCGCCGCGCGGGTTCCCGCGGGACAACCGGTTCACCTGATTTCCCGGACCTCGCCGCGCTGTCGCCATAAACTCAACGCAAATCGGCGCTATCTCTTCGGAGGCGTTCATGCGTCGATGGGCGCGGTTCACAGGCACGAGGTGGCGGCATGGCCCCGACCCAGACATTCGCTGAGGAGTTCTCGCTTCACGGGCAGTATGACGGCGAGCGCGGCGCCCTGTTGCGGCTGGCGGTGGTGACCGCTCTGCTGACGATGGTGACGCTGGGCCTTTATCGGTTCTGGGCCAAGACCCGCATCCGCCGCTATATCTGGTCGTCGGCGGGCGACGGGCGCGACAGTTTCGAATATACCGGCACCGGGCTGGAAAAGCTGATGGGCTTCCTGGTGGCGGTGGTGCTTCTGGCCGTCTATCTGGGCCTTGTGCAGATGGTCCTGTTCTATTTTGGGATGACCCTGTTCGTGGACCCGCAGACGCCGGAACAGGCGATGATGCAATCGGCGGCGGTGTCGGTGACGGTGCTGGCGGTGATCCCGCTGATCTTTTTCGCGCAATACCGGGCGCGGCGCTACAAGCTGGCGCGGACCCGCTGGCGCGGCGTGCGCTTCGGCGCCGAGACCGGGGCCTGGGGCTATGCGCTGCGCGCCATGGGGCATTGGGTGCTGACGATCCTGTCGCTGGGCCTGCTGCTGCCGTGGCAGACCCTGAAGCTGGAACGCTACATGACCGACCGAAGCTGGTACGGCGATGCGCCTTTCATGCAGGGCGGCAAGTGGACCGCGCTGCTGCCGGCGATGTCGCATATCTACCTCGGGCTGCTCATCATGCTGGGCGGTGGCGCGGCCGGGGCGGCGATGGGATCGGCGGGAACAGGCGGGGCGCTGGCGGTTCTGGGCTATGTCTGGCTGATGGTTGGCGTGGTCGTCTACCGGGTGAAAGCGTTCTGCTACCTGACCGACAACAAGGTGCTGGACGGCAATATCTGGTTCGAGGCGCGGGTCGCGCCCGTCAACGTGGTGGCCACGATCATCCTGGGCGGGATCATGGTGGCGCTGGTCAGCGCGCTGGTGTTCGGCGGGCTGGGCGCGGCCGTGTTCTTCCTGCTGATGCCGGCCATGATGCTGGGCGAGGGCGCGGTTTTCATCGCGGTGGTCGCGATCGCGGGGCTTTACCTGCTGGCGCTGGCGATCAGCGGGTCGCTGACGCTGGTCTGGATCATCCAGCCGATCATCAGCCACGTGGTCGAA
>JAASSQ010000253.1 GCA_021767845.1 Roseovarius sp.
CCGACGGTGACCATGACCATCGAGAAAACCGATTCACCGATCAGCTTTGTCAGGAAAATCCGTTCGATTGCGTACCCGACCAGCCCGGCCAGAACCAGCGAAAGGGGTATCGACAACCAAAGGCTAAGCCCCGCTTGCATCGTTGTGAACCAGACGATGAACCCGCCGATGATCACAAGCTCGCCCTGCGCGAAGTTGAACACCTTGCTGGCGCGGTAAATCACAACAAAGCCCATGGCCACCAGCGAATACAGAAGGCCGATCAAAGCCCCGGTAATGATGTCATTGATGAAATAGACCATTGTCGCCGACCTCCTTTAAGATTTGGACTGCCGCTTGGCAGCCTTCGATGCGTTTTCAACATCCGACACGCGAACCGTGGTCTTGAGAACGCCTTGACGGCCGTCCTGATAGGTCACAGCGATTTCGAGATCTGTCTCGTCATCGCCAGCATAGATCGCCTCGACGAGCTTGGCATACCGTTCCTCCAGAAAGGCCCGGCGAAGCTTTCGGCTGCGGGTCAACTCGCCTTCATCCGGGTCGAGTTCCTTGGGAAAATTCGCAAAACGTGCCACGCGCGAGCCTTCGGGCAGGAGCGCATTGATGCGCGCCACTTCGCCTTTGATAAGGTCCAGAACTTCGGGTTTCTGCGAGAGATCGGTGTAGGTCGAAAAGCTGATCTTGTTCTCTTCCGCCCAACGCCCGAGAACTTCCATATCGATATTGATAAGCGCGCTGACGAAGCTCCGGGTTTCGTCGCCCAAGGTCATGAGATCCTTGATGAAGGGGCTATACCGCAACCGCGTTTCGATGAATTGCGGCGGATAGCTGTGCCCATTTGCCAGGCGGCGCATATCCTTGACACGGTCAAAGAACAAAAGCTCGCCGTCGTCGGTCATCGACACCGCGTCACCGGTCTTGTACCAACCGTCTTCGGTCAATTCCTCTGCGGTCTTTTCGGGCTTGCCGTGATAGCCACCGAAGCCCGATCCGCCACGCACCTGAAGCTCCCCTTCGTCCGAGACCCTGTATTCCAGCGGTTCGCCGTAGTTCGTGTTGCTTTGCATCCAGCTGCCGCTGGTTTCCAGCTGATAGCTTTCGCCGACATGCGCGGTCAGAAGGCCGATTTCGGTCGCGCCATACACGTTGCGCAGCTTAACCCCCATCGCGTGGAACATACGAAAGACGTCAGGTGCCATCAGGGCGCCGCCGCTCATTGCGTTTTTGGCCTTACCAAGGCCAAGATTGTCGCGCAGGTGATGCAGCACCAGAGCTTCGGCAAAGGGAAGCTGCAGGCGTGCGGCAAGGCTGGGGCTACGCCCCTCCAGCCGTTCCACATAAACGTCGTGGCCGACCTTCATGCCCCAGTTGTACATCGCATTGCGGATTTTGCCCGCCCCCAGCATCCGGGCCTGAACGATGGAGGCGAGATTTTCCCACTGGCGCGGGCTGAACACCAGTGCGTCGACCGCCAGTTCGCGAATGTTGGTCAGTACGTCTTCAGGGCCTTCGGGGAAATTGACGACCATGGGCGCGATCAAACCGATCGACAGGCCGAAAATCTGTTCCGTGACCCAGGCCGGCGAAATGTAGGTCAGGTATTCGGTGCCCGGCGCGATTTCGATTGCCCCCATCACCCGCGAGCAATTGTCGAACAGGTAGCGATGGCTGATGACAACGCCCTTGGGTTTTCCCGTGGTACCCGAGGTATAGGACAGCAAGGCGGTATCGTCCGCCCGTCCACGTTTTACGTGTTCTTCAAATCTGGCGGGTTCCTTGGCGTGGATCTGACGCCCTGCCGCGCTCACACTTTCAAACGAATGCAACAGGGGATGATCATAGCCCCACAGACCGGAATCGTCCCAGTAAACGACCGCCAGGGCGCCCGAGTACTTGCCCGCAATCTCGATGCATTTATCGACCTGCTCCTGATCCTGCGCCAGAAAAATCCGCGTTTGCGAGTCTTCGGCCAGATACAGAATCTCTTCAGCGTTTTGATCCGGATAGACAGACAGGACTTTGCCGCCTAACGACTGGACGGCGTATTCAGCCCAGAAATGTTCGGGTTCGTTTTCGCCAATCATCATGACGGATTCGCCAGCCGACAAGCCCAGGTTCTCCAACCCGAGAGCCAGGGCGCGAACCCTGTCAAGAACATCGGCCCAGGTGAATTCACGCCAGATGCCCAGGCGCTTGTGCCGTTCGGCGAGGTTGGTCGGTGTGGATGTCGCTCGCGCGAGCAAAACCTGCGGCAGGGTTTCGCTATGTGTCACTGCTGGGTCCGAAAAGACCATTGCTGTCCGTTGTTTGACCATGCCGCTACCCCAGATATGCCTTTATGACAGCCGGGTCCTTCTGGATTTCTTCCGGGGTGCCTTCGGCGATGACCCGCCCGAAATCCAGCACCACGATCCGGTCGGCAAGGTCCATCACGACGCCCATGTCGTGCTCCACCAGAACTACCGGAATCTTGCGCGCCTCGCGCACATCGAGAATGAAGCGCGCCAGGTCTTCTTTTTCCTCCGAGTTCATGCCGGCCATCGGTTCATCCATCAGCAGGATCGACGGTTCCTGCGCCAATGCACGGCCCAGATCGACACGCTTGCGCAACCCATACCCCAACGTGCCCACGGGCCGGTTGCGGATTGCCTCGATCTCGAGAAAATCGATGATCTCCTCTGCGGCTTCACGATGTTCCGATTCCTCGCGCATCACGGGACCGAACTGGAAAAAGGCCTGGACTACATTCGATTTCATCAGCATGTGGCGGCCGATCATAATGTTTTCCACCACCGTCTGCCCGGCAAAAAGATGGGTGCCCTGAAACGTCCGCGCCAGACCGCGCCGGGCGATCTGGTCAACACGCAGGCCGGTCACGTCCTGCCCGGACAATTCGACACGGCCCTTCTGCGGACGGTAGAAGCCCGCAGTCACGTTCAGAAGTGATGTTTTTCCGGCTCCGTTCGGTCCGATAATTGCAAGCAATTCATCGTCGGCCACAGAAATGCTCACATCGTCGAGCGCGGTCACACCGCCAAATTTCAAAGTTGCACCACGCACCGCAAGCGGTGAGGATACGTGCCCGTTATTCGTGGTCATGTTGCGGCCCGTGCTTTTGCCCCACACCTCATGGAGGCGCGCATAGCCTGACCGCACGGTTTTTCGTTGGTTACGAGTTTTCCTCGCATTGTTCCTCCTCCCACCTCTAAATTCAGAGGTTTGCCTGGTTTATTTACCAAGTTTCTCCGCCATTCCTAACAGATGTTAGAAAATTTGGTCAACAATTGAATTCGCTACCGAAGAAAAACGATCAGACAGCCGCGTACTCTGCGGAAAAGCTTCGAAGACCGTTTTGATCCTGACACCAGACTGTCCCGGAGGTGCCGGTCTCTTCATTGTGCAGTTGCAATTCGCAGGGCAGGGTGAGTGGCGCGAGTCCGCGAAAAGAAAACCGGTGAGGCGATGTTTTCAACGCATCCGCCGCCAGATTCAGAAGTAGCGTGGCTTGCAAGGGGCCATGGACAACAAGCCCGGAATAGGCTTCGGTTTCGGTGGCGTAGATGTGGTCATAGTGAATGCGATGGGCATTGAACGTCAGCGCCGAATAGCTAAACAGCAGAACAGGATCCGGTGTCAGGGTCGATCTGAGCGTGGTGGGGTCACCCGCGTCAGGTGCGCTCTCGCCCGTGCGGGGGGCGGAAATCTCACGATAAACGATCGTTTGCTGCTCCCGGATACAAAGCCGGTTGCCACTCAGATACTCATGTTCGACGGTCACAAAGACCAATGGTCCACTACGGCCCTGCTTGGCCACAATATCCCTGATCGAAGAGCGTCGGGTGATGGTTTCGCCGATTTTCAGCGGCGCGATATGCGTAACATCGCCGCCAGCCCACATGCGGGCGGGCAGCGGAACAGGGGGCAGAAATCCACCCCTCGCGGCATGGCCGTCTTCTGACAGGGCGGTCGCTGGCACGGTATCAAGGGCAAGGCACCAATGAATTCCCAGCGGGACATCGCCCGCTCCATCCCAAAGATGCGGACCGAGCGTGGCGCGGAATTTGTCGATCAGCCCGTGCGTCAGAACATCTTCCTTAGTCTCGGTGCGTCCCAGCCAGGGCGCCAGCGCGTCAAGGTCGATCTCACCCATAATCCTAGCCTTCAGAACGATCTTGGCATGCCGAGGATATGTTCTCCGACATATGACAGGATCAGGTTGGTCGAGATCGGGGCGACCTGATAGAGGCGCGCCTCGCGGAACTTGCGCTCGACATCGTATTCCCGTGCGAAACCGAAGCCGCCATGGGTCTGGATGCAGGC
>JAASSQ010000254.1 GCA_021767845.1 Roseovarius sp.
ACGGGCGACAGCAGGCTTTCCATCAGCGTCCGCATGAAGCGTTTCATCTCGTAAAGGTAGATGGCCCAGATCGCGCGCAGGTTCATGCCGGGTCCTCCTTCACCAGCCCGACGAAGATCTCTTCCAGGCTCGATTGCCGGGTGTGCACGTCGCGCAGGGTCAGCCCCGCGTCGGACAGCGCCTGCAGCAGACGTGTGATCCCGGTGCCGTCGCCGCCCGCCGTGTCATAATGATAGCTCAGCGCATCGCCCGCGGGCGCAAGCTCCAGGTCGTACCCGGACAGCGTCTCGGGGATGGCCCCGATCGGCTCCGACAGATCGATCCGCAGGGTCTTGCGCCCCATCCGCTGCATCAGCGCGTCCTTGTCCTCGACCAGCAGGATCTCACCCTTGTTGATGACGGCCACGCGGTCGGCGATGGCCTCGGCCTCTTCGATATAGTGGGTGGTCAGGATGATCGTGACCCCTTGCGCCTTGAGGCCCTCGACAACCTCCCACATGTCGCGGCGCAACTCCACGTCTACCCCGGCGGTCGGCTCGTCAAGGAACAGCACCTTGGGTTCATGCACCAGCGCCTTGGCGATCAGGACGCGCCGTTTCATGCCGCCCGACAGTTCGCGGGTGCGGCTGTCGCGCTTGTCCCACAGCGACAGTTGCCGCAGCAGTTTTTCGATGAACGCATCGTCGCGCGGTTTGCCGAACAGCCCGCGCGAGAAACGCACGGTATTGATGACCTTCTCGAACGGCTCCAGCGCCACTTCCTGCGGCACCAGCCCGACCAGCGAGCGTGCCGCGCGGTACTCCGCCAGAATGTCGTGCCCGCCTACATGGGCCGCCCCGCCCGTTGGCGTGGTGATCCCGCAGAGCGCCGAAATCAGCGTGGTCTTTCCCGCGCCGTTGGGGCCCAGCAGGGCCAGGATCTCGCCCGCGCGGATATTCAGCGACACGCCCTTGAGCGCCTCGAAGCCGTCATCATAGGTCTTGCGCAGATCGTTGACCTTCACGATCACGGTCATGTCGTTCCTCCGGTTCCTGTGGCGAAGCTAGGCGAACTCGGCCCGAGTGCAAATCACCGGCTGCGCAGGCCGCCCTGTGCGTCAGCGCAGGCTGGCCGCATAATCAAGCTGTTCCTCCGGGCGGCGAATGCTATGTCCCGGTCATCCAGAAGCCCAAGCCGAGTCGATCTGACATGATACACCGTCTGGCAGCCATCGCCTGCCTTCTGCTTTTGACCGCCTGCGGCGAGGCCGTGCCCCAGAACGGCAGCTCGCGTATCCTTCTGCTGGGGGATTCGCTGCTGGCCTTCAACAAGGCGCAGGGTCGCGCGGTTTCCCACGCGATCGAGGCGGAGCTGGACGAACCAGTGATCGACCGCTCGGTCTCGGGCGCGCGGTTTCTTTATGCGCTGCCGATCTCGGGCAGCGCGGGGTTGAACATCGCCAGCCAGTATCGCGATGGCGATTGGGACTGGATCGTGCTGAACGGCGGCGGCAACGACATCTGGATGGGCTGTGGCTGCGGCCACTGCGCAGGCCGGATCGACAGGCTGATCACCAGCGATGGGCGCAAGGGGCGTATCCCCGCAACCGTGTCGGATTTGCGCGCCACCGGGGCCCAGGTGATTTTCGTGGGCTACATGCGCACGCCGGGCGTTCAGTCACCCATCGAGGGCTGCGCCGACGAGGGCGACGAAATGGATCGCCGCCTGTCCCGTCTGGCGGCGCTGGACCGGGGGGTGCATTTCCTGCCGCTGGCCGATCTGGTGCCCGAGGGCGACCGCTCCTACCACGGGATCGACCTGATCCACCCCTCGCCCAAGGCCAGTGCCGCGATCGGCGGGCGCGTGGCCGCGATCATCCGAAAAAACGACCGCTGATCGCCGCCTTCATTTCTTGATAAGGCGCTTGAGCCAGCCTTTCTTCTCGGCTTCCTCTTCGTCGTCCTCTTCTTTCGGCCCCTCGATCACCTCTTCGAGCCGGGTAAAGAACTTGTCGGCCATTTTCTTGGCGAAACCATCGACGATCCGGCTGCCAAGCTGTGCCAGCTTGCCGCCGACCTTGGCCTCCACGTCATAGGACAGCCTGGTGCCCTCGGGCACCTCTTCCAGCGTCACGTCTGCGCCGCCCTTGGCGAATCCGGCCGCGCCGCCCTTGCCTTCGCCGGTCAGGGTCAGGCGTTCGTGCTCGACCATGTTCGACACGGTGACGGTGCCTTTGAAGGTGGCCTTCACCGGGCCGACCTTCTGGGTGACGGTGGCCTCGAACCCGTCCTCGGGGTTGCCCGACACCTCCTGCGCGCCGGCCACGCATTCCTTCAGCACATCGGGGCTGAGCAGCGCCGCCCATACCGTCGCGCGGTCGGCCTCGATAATGCGTTCGTCACTCATCTTCATGGCGGCGGCTCCTCCTGTCGCGTGTCCGGGCCGCAGCCTAGACCAAGGTGCCGAAGCCGCCAAGCGGGCATTGCGTGTGCCGGCCTGGCCGTTACCCTGCACGATGCAGGAACCGGAGGGGGCAAGGACCATGCTGAACGGTATTCGCGTGATCGAGATCGAGGGGCTCGGGCCCGGTCCGTTCGCCGGGATGATGCTGGCCGATCTGGGGGCCGAGGTGATCGTCGTGCACCGGCCGGGCGCCGGCAACGCGGTGGCGGGTGATCTGAACCTGCTCGACCGGGGCAAGAAATCCATCACGCTCGATCTGAAGGACGATGGCGATCTGGCGACGGCCCGCGCGCTCATCTCGACCGCCGACGCGCTGATCGAGGGGTTTCGCCCCGGCGTGATGGAACGCCTTGGCCTTGGCCCGGAGGAGTGCCGCGCCGACAACGCAAGGCTGGTCTACGGGCGCATGACCGGCTGGGGCCAGACCGGCCCGCGCGCACAGACCGCGGGCCACGATCTGAATTACATCGCCACCTCGGGCGCGCTCTGGTATGCCTCGCCGCCCGGGGCCGCGCCCCTGACGCCTCCGACGCTGGTGGGGGATGTGGGCGGCGGCGCGCTTTACCTCGTGGCGGGTATCCTGGCGGGGGTGCTCAATGCCGCGCGCACGGGGCAGGGGACTGTAGTGGATGCCGCGATCGTGGACGGGTCGGCGCACATGATGGCGCTGCTGATGTCGATGGCGCCTTCCGGCAACCTGTCCGAGGCGCGGGGCCAGAGCTTGCTGGATGGTCCACACTGGTGCCGCAGCTATGCCTGCGCCTGTGGCGGCTACATCAGCGTGCAATGCCTGGAGCCGAAATTCTACGCCACGTTTCTCGAACGCATGGGGCTGGCCGGTGACCCGGTGTTCGCCACGCAGAACGACCCCACCCAGTGGCCGGTGCAGACCAAGATGCTGGCGGCGCTCTTCGCATCGCAGTCACGCGCACATTGGGCGGCGGTCTTTGCCGGCAGCGATGCCTGCGTCGCGCCAGTCCTGTCCCCGCAGGAGGCCGCGCATGACCCGCACATGGCGGCGCGGCAGACGTGGACCGCCGATCAAGGCATCCAGCAGCCTGCCCCGGCCCCGCGCTTTGATGGCCACGCACCGCGCCCCGGCGCGGTGCCCGAACGCGGCGCCGATGGCGATGCCTTGCGGCGTGAACTGGCCGCGCGCGGCCTGGTCTGACATGCGCGCCCCCTTGGATCATCCCCGCCGAACGGCTATCTAACCCCTCTGCAGGACAGCTCCGACAGGACACCCACATGGCCAAGCCGAAGGACAACCCGAATTACAAAGTCGTCGCCGAGAATCGGCGCGCGCGCTTCGACTATGCCATCGAGGACGATCTGGAATGCGGCATCGTTCTTGAAGGGTCCGAGGTGAAATCCCTGCGCCAGGGCGGCGCGAACATCGCCGAAAGCTACGCCACCGTCGAGGATGGCGAGCTGTGGCTGGTCAATTCCTTCGTCGCCCCCTACGAGCAGGCCAAGACCTTCCAGCACGAGGAAAAGCGCCGCCGCAAGCTGCTGGTCTCGAAACGGGAACTGGCCCGGCTGTGGAACGACACGCAGCGCAAGGGCATGACGCTGGTGCCACTGGTGCTGTATTTCAATCACAAGGGCATCGCCAAGCTGAAGATCGGCATCGCCAAGGGCAAGAAGGCGCATGACAAGCGCGAAACTCAGGCCAAGCGCGACTGGCAGCGCCAGAAACAGCGCCTGCTGAAAGAGCACGGCTGACGCGCGCGCATGGATTTGCTGATCGCTCTTTTCTGTGGCGGGTTGGGCGGCAACGTGGCTGCAGGGGTTTTCCGGGCGATGGGGCTGGGCTTCGTGCTGACTTCGGCTGCCGGCATTCTGGGCGGCGGCGCGAGCTGGTATGCGCTGGACCGG
>JAASSQ010000039.1 GCA_021767845.1 Roseovarius sp.
GACTTCGCCGTAAACCCGGTTCAGCCGGTCATCCCACCAGGTCAATTCGCGATCCATGCACATCGCAACCAAAGCGGTCGAATACCCCTCCGCGTTGTCCTCCATGCACTGCTCCGCGGCCCGCCCGATACAGGCCTCGGCCTGTTGCGCGGCCACGCAATCGGCGGTCGCGGCGATGTCGAATCCCAGCTGTTGCGCCATGGAATCCATGGGCATGAGGGCAAGGCAGACGACAAGCGCGCGCAGGGTCATGTCCCGCGCCCGCACGATGCCGGGCGGTCTTCGGGGGCAAGCGCAGGGATCGACGCCCGGCTCGGCCGCGAACGCACCGGACCAGCCCGCTCCGTCACGCCATCGCCCCCATCAGCTCGCGGCCCACCAGCATCCGGCGGATTTCGCTGGTGCCCGCGCCGATCTCCATCAGCTTGGCATCGCGGAACAGCCGCGCGACCGGCGCATCGTTCAGGAACCCGGCCCCACCCATGGCCTGCACCGCCTGGTGGGCCTGCACCATCGCCTGTTCGCTGGCGTAAAGGCAGCAAGCGGCGGCATCCTGCCGCGTGACCTCGCCCCGGTCGCAGGCCTTGGCCACCTCGTAGACATAGGCGCGCGCCGAATTCATCGCCGTGTACATGTCCGCGATCTTGCCCTGCATCAGCTGGAACGACCCGATGGGCTGGCCGAACTGCTTGCGTTCGGCCAGGTAGGGCATGATCTCGTCCAGGCAGGCCGCCATGATGCCCGTGCCGATCCCGGCCAGCACCACGCGCTCGTAATCCAGCCCCGACATCAGCACGCGCACCCCGCGGCCCTCCTCGCCCAGGACGTTCTCGAACGGCACTTCCACGTCGTCAAAGATCAATTCGGCGGTGTTCGAGCCACGCATCCCCAGCTTGTCGAAATGCGGGCTGGTGGAAAACCCCTTCATGCTCTTCTCGATCAGGAAGGCGGTGATCCCCTTGGCCCCGGCCTCGGGGTCGGTCTTGGCATAGACCACCAGCGTATCGGCATCCGGGCCGTTTGTGATCCAGTACTTGTTGCCGCTCAGCTTGTAGTGATCGTTGCGCTTCTCGGCGCGCAGCTTCATCGACACCACGTCGCTGCCCGCGCCCGCCTCGGACATGGCCAGCGCACCCACATGCTCGCCGCTGACCAGGCCGGGTAGGTATTTCTCTTTCTGCGCATCCGTGCCGTTCAGCTTGATCTGGTTAACGCACAGGTTGGAATGCGCCCCGTAGCTCAGCGACACGCTGGCCGAGGCGCGCGCGATCTCCTCGATCGCGATGACATGCGCCAGATAGGACATATCCGCCCCGCCATAGGCCTCGGGCACCGTGATCCCCAGAAGGCCCAGATCGCCCATCTCGCGCCACAACTCGTTGGGAAAGGCGTTGGAGCTGTCGATCTCGCCCGCCATCGGCTTGACGCGCTCCTGCGCCCATCTGTGAACCATCTCGCGCAGGGCGTTCACGTCCTCGCCCAGATCGAACTGCATGACCGCGTTGAACATGCGCCTCCTCCCGTTCCGCCGCATTTATTGAACACTTGTTCATTTTATAGACGCAAGCCGGCCCGCCGGTCAATCCCGCGTTAACCTCTCGGAGCGCACGGCCTGTTAACCAAGGCTCGGCCGGTCGCGCGCACCGACGCGATACCGACGTGATACCGACACGATACCGACGTGACGATTTGGGCCGATCGGCCTTGTTAACCTGGAATTTGGGCAAATGCCGACTCACCCACCGCACGCTGCGGGCAAGGTTCTCTTAACCTCGGTGAACGGCTCAGCCGCGCGCCGCCTGCCAGACCGCGCCCACCTCGCCCCGGATGATCCGCGCGATCAGGGCGCAATCCTCCAGGCTGAAGGTCAGCGGCAGCCGCATGTCCACGATGCTACGCAGGATGCGGTCGCTCTTGGGCATCGGCTCGGACGGCGCATAGCGCCAACTGTCATAGCGGCTGGTGAAGCCCACAGGCTCCGCGCCGCCAAACCATTTCAGCTCCACCCCGCGCCTGAGGCAGCGCGACAGCACCTCCGCGATGGCGCTATGCTCCCAATCCAGAAGGAGAAACTGGATCGACGAGCCCACATATGTCTCCTGCTCAGGCCGCTCCACCACGGTCAGGCCAGGGGTGCCGCGCAGCCCCGCTTCGACCACCCCGTAGCGTGCGTTCCACGCCGCGCATTGCGCGTCCAGCCGCGCCAGTTGCGGCCGCAGGATCGCCGCGCGCAGATGGTCCATCCGCCCGGAAACATTGGGCGTTTCGTATTTCACCCGGTCAAAGACCTCCTCGGGCGGCACCGTCCCATTACGGCCATAAAGCATGTAGGAGCCCGACAGGATCGTGGCCCGCGCCGCGATCTCGTCGTCGTCGGTCACAAGGAACCCGCCCTCGCCCGAATTGATGTGCTTGTAGGTCTGGGTGGAATAGCACCCCACCGTGCCCCACCGCCCCGAGGGCCGCCCCTTCCAGGCCGCCCCCATCGTGTGCGCGCAATCCTCGATCACGGTGATGCCTGCGGCATCACAGATCTCCATCAGCCGCTCCATGTCGCACAGATGCCCGCGCATATGGCTCAGCATCAGCACGTCGGCCTGATCCGCATTGGCCTCCAGGTCATCGAGATCAATGGTCAATTCCTCGGTCACGCCAACGAACACGGGCACCGCGCCCACGCTCGCGACCGCCCCCGGCACCGGCGCCAGCGTGAAGGCGTTGGTCAGCACCCGGTCACCGGGCGCCACGCCCACCGCGCGCAGCGCCGTGGCCAGCGCATAGCCCCCCGAGGCCACCGCCAGCGCGTATTTCGCGCCGGTGTAATCGGCGAACTCGCGCTCCAGCAGCGCCGTCTCCCCCGCCTCGTCGCCCACGAGGTTGTAGCGGTGCAGCCGCCCGCTCCGCATCACCGCGACCGCCGCCGCGATCCCCTCGTCGGGGATCGGCTCCTGCTGGGTGAAACTGCCTTTGAACACTTCCGTCATGGCGCCACTCTTGCGACCCCTCGCCCCCCTGGTCAATGGCTTTGACGCCGGCCCGCCGCTTTCTTCACCAAACCCGAAGCCACGATGCATCAGAGCCGAAAACCCTCAGCCGATCAGCCGCCGCACCACGTCGCCCAATTCGCCGTAATGCCCGATCACCGCCTCGGGCTCCAGCCGCATCACGCCATCGCCGTCCGGCCCGAACGTCACCAGGATCGAGGGCACCCCCGCCGCGCGCGAGGTGTTGCGGTCGGTCTCGGTATCGCCCACCAGAACGCAGCGCGCCGGATCGCCCCCGGCCCGGCGCACTGTCTCGCGCAGCGCCTCGGGATCGGGTTTGCGCACCGGCAGCGTATCGGCACCGATCAGCGCGCCGAACGCCTCCAGCACCCCGAGCCGCGTCATCAGAAGCCGCGCCAACCCCTCGGGCTTGTTGGTGCACACGGCCACGCGATAGCCTGCCCCGCGCAGCGCCTCGACCGCCTCCATCGCACCGGGATAGAGCGTCGTATGCGTGTCGATCGCCCCCTCGTAGGCCTGCAACAGCAGGGGATAGTGCCGGTCCACCTCGGCCTCGTCCGCCCCGCGCCCCAGCCGCTCGAACCCCAGCCGCAGCATGGCCCGCCCGCCCCGGAACGCGGTATGCGCATCCTGCACCGGGTCCAGCACGTCGCCCTCGCCCGCCGCCCGGAAACAGGCATTGGCCGCCGCGATCAGATCGGCGCTCGTATCCGCCAATGTCCCGTCCAGATCAAAGACGACCGTTCGCATCCTTTACCGATCCTTTCCTGCTGGCATGCGCGTATGTCCGCCGATGGTTGACATATACCGCAATCTTGTTTGATCCCTGCACGGCTTGCACCCCGTCGGCAACCCGATAAAACCGAGGCCACAGGAATTCAAAGAGAAACCGCATGAGCACAGCCCTTATCATTCTCGCCGCCGGGCAAGGCACGCGCATGAAATCCGACCGGCCCAAGGTGCTGCACGAGGTGGCGGGCGCGCCGCTACTGGTTCACGCGATGAAGGCAGGCGCCGCCCTGTCGCCCGACCGCACGGTGATCGTGGCAGGCCACGGCGCAGACGAGGTGGCAAGCGCCGCACAGGCGCATGACGACAGCGTCGCGATCGCCCTCCAATCCGAGCAGAAGGGCACCGCGCATGCCGTGGCCCAGGCCCGTGACGCGCTTGCCGGGTTCGACGGCGACGCGCTCGTGCTCTACGGCGACACCCCCTTCATCAGCCCCGAAACGCTGGCGCGGATGGCCGAGGCGCGCAAATCGCATGACGTGGTGGTGCTGGGCTTCGAGGCCGCGGACCCCGGCCGCTACGGCCGCCTGGTGATGGAGGGCGGCCGGCTCGACCGGATCGTCGAGTTCAAGGACGCGACCGAGGCCGAGAAGGCCATCACCTTCTGCAATTCCGGCGTGATCGCGGCCGCAGCACCCCGCCTTTTCGACCTGATCGACGCCGTCGGCAACGACAATGCCAGCGGCGAATACTACCTGACGGACATCATCGGGCTGGCCCGCGACCGCAGCCTGTCTGCCACCGCCATCGCCTGCGACGAGGCCGAAACACTGGGCGTCAACTCCCGCGTCGATCTGTCCGCGGCCGAGGCCGCGTTCCAGGCCCGCGCCCGCACCGCCGCGCTTGACGATGGCGTGACGCTGGTCGCCCCCGACACGGTGCATTTCGCCCATGACACGGTGATCGGCCGCGATGCGGTGATCGAACAGAACGTGGTCTTCGGCCCCGGCGTCACCGTCGAATCCGGCGCGCAGATCCGCGCCTTTTCGCATCTCGAGGGCTGCCATGTGGCACGCGGCGCCGTCATCGGCCCCTATGCACGCCTGCGGCCCGGCGCCGAACTGGCCGAGGACACCCGCATCGGCAATTTCGTCGAGGTCAAGAATGCCGTGATCGACGAAGGCGCCAAGGTGAACCACCTCAGCTATATCGGTGATGCCCATCTCGGGGCCGGCACGAATATCGGGGCGGGCACCATCACCTGCAACTACGACGGCGTGATGAAGCACCATACCGAGATCGGGCGCAATGTCTTCATCGGCTCCAACACCATGCTGGTGGCCCCCGTCACCATCGGGGATGATGCGATGACCGGCTCGGGCTCGGTCATCACGCGGGACGTGCCCGAGGGCGCGCTCGCCGTGGCACGGGCCGACCAGGCCGTCAAACCCGGCATGGCGCGCAAATTGTTCGAAATTCTAAAGTTTAAAAAGGCAAAGCGTCAAAAAGAGGCAGGATAATGTGTGGAATTGTAGGTATCCTCGGAACGCACGAGGTTGCGCCCAGCCTTGTCGAGGCGCTCAAACGGCTTGAATACCGTGGCTATGACAGCGCCGGGATCGCCACCGTGAACGAGGGGCGGCTCGACCGGCGCCGCGCGGTCGGCAAGCTGGTCAATCTGTCCGACCTGCTTGTGCACGACCCGCTCGCCGGCAAGGCGGGCATCGGGCATACGCGGTGGGCCACCCACGGGGCGCCCAACCTGTCCAACACCCACCCGCACCGGGCCGGGCCGGTCGCCGTCGTCCACAACGGCATCATCGAGAACTACCGCGACCTGCGCGCCGAGCTGGCCGCCGAGGGCATCGCCCACGAAACCGACACCGATACCGAAACCGTCGCCCTTCTGACGCGCCATTACCTCGAACAGGGGCTCGACGCCGCAGGGGCCGCCCGTGCGGCGATCGGACGGCTGGAAGGGGCCTATGCGCTGCTCTTCCTCTTCGACGGCGAGCCCGACCTGATGGTGGCCGCGCGCAAGGGCAGCCCGCTGGCGATCGGCTACGGGTCAGGCGAAATGTTCGTGGGCTCCGACGCCATCGCGCTTGCCCAGCTGACCGACCGGATCACCTATCTCGAGGAAGGCGACATCGCGGTCGTGACACGCGACAGCCTGCGGATCACCGATGCCGATGGCCAGCCCGTCGAGCGCGAGATCAAGACGGTCCGCATCGACAATACCCGCGTGGACAAGGCCGGGCACAAGCATTTCATGGCCAAGGAAATCGCCGAACAGCCCACCGTCATCGGCGATGCGCTCGGCCATTACCTGTCGGCAGACGGGCAAGACGTGGTCCTTCCGGGCGACGGCCTTGACTTCAACGGGATCGACAGGCTGTCGATGGTGGCTTGCGGGACGGCCTATTATGCGTGCCTTACGGCGAAATACTGGTTCGAGCAGCTGGCGCGGATCCCGGTGGATGTCGATATCGCCTCCGAGTTCCGCTATCGCGAGCCGCCGATCCCCGCGCGCACCGCGGCGCTCTTCGTCAGCCAGTCGGGCGAAACCGCCGACACGCTGGCGGCGCTGCGCTATTGCGCGGGGCGCGCAGAGCGCATCGTCAGCGTGGTCAACGTGGATGAAAGCTCGATCGCGCGGGAAAGCGACATCGCCCTGCCCATCCTTGCCGGGGCCGAGATCGGCGTCGCCTCGACCAAGGCCTTTACCTGCCAGCTGACGGTTCTTCTGCTGCTGGCGATCAAGGCCGCCAAGGCGCGCGGTGCGATGGATGACGAGGCGGTCGCGGACCTGCTGTCGCGGCTCCGGGGGCTGCCTGCGACGATCAACAATGCGCTCGAGATGGACCTCGATTTCAAGAAGGCGGCGCGGCGTCTGGCCGAGGCCGACAACGCGCTGTTCCTGGGCCGGGGGCTGATGTACCCCCTAGCCCTTGAAGGCGCATTAAAATTAAAGGAAATCAGTTATATACACGCCGAAGCTTATGCATCTGGCGAACTGAAGCACGGCCCGATCGCGCTGATCGACAAGAAGATGCCGGTGGTCGTCATGGCGCCGCGCGACGGCCTGTTTGACAAGACCGTGTCGAACATGCAGGAGGTCATGGCCCGCGGCGGCAAGGTGGTTCTGGTGACCGACCGCGCCGGCGCCGAGGCGGCCGACGATGGCATCTGGCGCCTGCTGACCCTGCCCGAGGTGGACCCTGTCCTGTCTCCGATCCTCTATGCCATCCCGGCGCAGTTGCTGGCCTATCACACGGCGGTCGCCAAGGGCACGGACGTGGACCAGCCACGCAACCTCGCGAAATCGGTCACGGTGGAATAGCCTCACTCCTCGCCCGCGCGCGGCAGCCGGACGGTGAACCGGCTGCCGTGACCGGGAGCCGAATCCACCGCGATCCGCCCGCCGGCCCGGCTGACCAGCTTCTGGCTGATCGACAGTCCAAGCCCCGTGCCCTCGGCCTGCTTGGTGGTGAAGAACGGATCGAAAATCCGCCTCTGCACGTCTTCTGCGATGCCAGGGCCGGTATCCTCGACCGTGATGGCGACCTCGGGGCCCTCGTCCTCCACGCTCAGGCGCAGCCGACCGCCCCCCTTCATCGCATGCACCGCGTTCAGGATCAGGTTGACGATAACCTGCTGCAATTCGGTGCGGGACATCAGAACCTGTCCGTCGCTGCGGAATTCGGTTGTCACGGCAATCTCTTCGGCCTCGGTCTGGTGCCGGGTCAGGACAAGGCAATCCTGCACCACGTTGACCGGCGAAATGAGGTTGGACGCGCCGGAATATTCCTCGGGCCGGGCGAATTGCAGCAGCTTCGAGACGATCGCGTTGATGCGGTAGACCTGATCGTCGATCAGGCGGAACTCGGTTTCAACCTTTCGGGCGTCCTCGTCCAGCATGGTCCGGGCCACGTCCAGATTGCCCTGGATGACCGCGATCGGATTGTTGATCTCGTGCGCGACGCTGGCGGTGATCTCGCCCACGGCGGCGAGTTTTTCGGATATGATCAGGCGTTCTGTCGTCTCCTCCAGTTTGCGGTTCGCCTCGCGCAGGTCGCGGGTGCGGTCCTCGACCTTGCGTTCCAGGCTTTCGGCCCAATCGCGCAGCTGCCTGTCCCGTTCCTGGATGCGGTCGAGCAGGGTGTCGAGATGCGCGGCGACCTGCGCGATCTCGCCGCCATCGGCACCGGGACCGTTGCGCGCTGTCATGTCGCCTGCCTCGACCCGCGCGATCGTCTGCGTCATCCGTTCCAGCGGGCCGAAGATCCGGCCGGCCCACCGCAGGAAGATCGGCACCGAGAGCGCCGCAATCAGCACGAAAACGACCGTTGCGCTGAGCACGGTGGTGCGCTTGGCCGCCTGGAACGGCGCCTCGAGAAAGCCCACGTAGAGCATCCCCACCCGCGCGCCGCGGCTGTCGATAATCGGCTCGTAGGCCGAGATATACCAGTCGTTCACCACGAAGGCGCGATCGAGCCAGACCTGCCCCTCGCCCAGCACCCGTTCGCGCACGGCGGCGGAGACGCGCGTGCCGAGCGCGCGGACATTTTCGAACAGGCGCACGTTGGTCGAGATGCGCACATCGTCCAGAAACAGGGTCGCGGTTCCCTGGCTGCCCTCGGGCAGACTTTGTTCGCGGTAAACGAGTGCATTCATTGTATCGATGAAGTTTAAGTTCCGGTTAAGCAGCAGACCGCCCACCAGCGCGCCCATGCGCCCGTCCGACAGGCGCACCGGCGCGGCGGAGTGAATGATCATGCCCCGGTCCTCGACCTTGCGGTCGGTGGGCACCGCGGCGCGGGTGGGCACGAGGCGGATGGCGGCCTGCTCGGCCAGTCCGGGCGACAGCGCGTCGAGTTGCCAGGCACTGAGAATATCGACCGCGCTGCGCCACTGCCCGGCCAGCGCGCTGCGGATCACCGGCCAGTCGCGCGGGCGAAAATCGGCCGGCCCCTCGGTGCCGTCGGTGATGTAGAGGAAATCGAATCCCAGACGGTCGCGCTGTGCGTCAAGCAGGCTTGAGCGCGCAGGCACGTCATTCATCACGTCGCGCAGGGCAACGGAGTTGGCGAAGGCGTCCAGCCGCTCGCCCGAGTTTTCCAGAAGACGCTGGAGATACTGGTCGGCGATGGTCAGGTCGCCGTTCACCTTGGAAATCAGGATGTCGTCGATCCGTTCGGTCCAGCGCAGCATCGTGCTGCCCAGGAGAAGCGGCACGAGAACCAGCATCGGCAAGAGCGCGATCACCAACAGGCGCACGCGCACCGACTGGAAGATGCGGCGCAGCATCGAGGCGCGCGCGGTGCTTCGCGATGGTCGATCCTGGGTTCTGCTGGCCACCTGTACCCCCCTGTTGCGCGCCCTATAATCGCCGATCCGGGGCGCTGTGCCACCCCTTACGCAACGCACGCATCCGAATCATCGGCCAACCTATTGGTAAACGGCCAAAAACAGCGATCGGCATCACGTCGGTATTACGTCGGTATCGCGTCGGTATCGGGCACCGAAACCGGCAGCGTAAACAGGGCGCGCGTTGCGTATGTGACGAACCGCCGGGCCATTCGTGACATGGCCCGGTCAATCGGGCAGGCGGAACACGCGAAGTTCGGGCAGGTCGGTGAGATCGGCCCCGATCAGGCGCATCGCGGCCAGCGAGATGCGGCTGCCGGCGCCGGGCTGGGTGTCGAGCGGCCGCAACTCGACCGCGACCGAGGTGCCTTGGGCGGCGTAATCGACCCGACCCGGCGCAGGCGCATCGACCAGAGGGGTCTTGAGCCAGATGCCCGGCTCCGTCACCGCGCCGAGCGAGGCGATCGTGGTGCCGAGATCCACGGCGCCGCCCGTCTGGCGGGCCTTGTCAACGGCGGCGGCGCGTTCGCTGTCGGAAGTCGCGTCGAGTGCGTCGGCGGTGCGGGCGGCGGTGGGGCGCGGCAGACCGGCGGCGGGGCGTTCGACCGGGCGGGTCTGGCCCTCGGCGGGGGCCTGCACCGGAGGCGCGGGCGTGCGGGGGTCAAAAAGTCCCTCGACCTGCGCGCAGGCGGAGAGGGCGCTACCCAGAATGACGAGACGCAGGAGCAGTTTCATGATCGCAGCTTACGTGCCGCCGCGCCGCCCTTCAATGAACAAGATCGGGCTTGCCCAGACCGGCCCCAGGACTTAGGTTTCACCCCATGACTGCACCACTCATCGACCCGTTCCAGCGCGCGATTTCCTACCTGCGCGTCTCCGTCACGGACCGCTGCGATTTCCGCTGCGTCTATTGCATGTCGGAGAACATGACCTTCCTGCCCAAGAAGGAACTGCTGACGCTGGAGGAGTTGGACCGCATGTGTTCGACCTTCGTGCGCATGGGGGTGGAGAAGCTGCGGATCACGGGTGGCGAGCCGCTGGTGCGCAAGGGCATCATGACCTTCTTCGACTCGATGACCCGGCACCTGGAGTCGGGCGCTCTGAAGGAGCTGACGCTGACCACCAATGGCAGCCAGCTGGAACGCTTCGCCGACGATCTGTATGCCGCGGGCGTGCGGCGGGTGAATATCTCGCTCGACACGCTGGACGAGCAGAAATTCGCGGACATTACCCGCTGGGGCCGGCTGCCGCAGGTGATCAAGGGGATCGATGCCGCGCAGCGCGCGGGGCTGCGGGTGAAGATCAACACCGTCGCGCTCAAGGGCTTCAACGAGGACGAGCTGTTCACGCTGGTCGAGTGGTGCAAGGCGCGCGACATGGACCTGACCTTCATCGAGGTCATGCCCATGGGCGATATCGGCAACGAGGACCGGCTGGGCCAATACTGGAAGCTGAGCGACCTGCGCCAGGACCTGGCGCAACGCTATACGCTGACCGAGCTGGCCGAGCGCACGGGCGGGCCGGCGCGTTATGTCCGGCTGGAGGAAACCGGGCAGAAGATCGGCTTCATCACGCCGCTCACGCATAATTTCTGCGAAAGCTGCAACCGCGTGCGCCTGACCTGCACCGGGGAGTTGTACATGTGCCTGGGCCAGGAGGACATGGCCGATCTGCGCGCGCCGCTGCGCAACAACCCGCACAGCGACGCCCCGCTGGAAGAGGCGATCCGCGCGGCCATCAAGCTCAAGCCCAAGGGGCATGATTTCGACTATTCCCGCCAGAGCGTGGACGGGCGCGTGTCGCGCCACATGAGCCATACCGGCGGCTGAGATTTCATGGAAAAACGGCCGTTTCCCCTGCGCCTCTATGCGGCGGCGGCCGGCCTGTTGGGTCCGATCGCCTATTACCGGGTCAAGGCCAAGCTGCGCCTGCACGGCATCGACACCGTGCGGTTCAAGGAGCGGATGGGCCGGGCCACGGCGGCGCGGCCCGAGGGGCGGCTGATCTGGTTCCATGCGGCCAGCGTGGGCGAGAGCCTGTCGGTGCTGCGGCTGATCGCGCATATGGGCGAGGCGCAGGACGACTGGCATTTCCTCATCACGTCGGGCACGGCAACCTCGGGCAAGATCCTGTCCGAGCGGCTGCCCCCGCGCTGCGTGCACCAGTTCGCGCCGATCGACACCGGCGCGGCGGTGGGGCGGTTCTTGGCGCATTGGCGGCCCGATTTGGCGGTGTTCGTCGAAAGCGAGTTCTGGCCCAACATGCTGCTGAAGACCCATGCGGCGGGCGTGCCGATGGCGCTGGTCAATGCGCGCATCTCGGACCGCTCGGCGCGGGGGTGGGGGCGGTTCGCGGCCACCGCGCGGCGGCTTTTGGGGGTGTTTTCGCTGATCCATTGCCAGGACCGGCGCACGGAGGCCCATCTGCGCGCGCTCGGGCTGCCGCAGGCGGCGGCGGGGCGCAACCTCAAGGCGCTGTCGGGGCCGCTGCCCGTGGATGACGGCGCGCTGGACGAGATGCGCGGCGCGCTGGCGGGGCGGCCCGTCTGGCTGGCCAGTTCCACCCATCCCGGCGAGGACGAGATCGTTCTGGAGGCGCATCGCGCATTGCTGGTTGATCATCCCGACCTTGCCCTGATCCTGGTGCCGCGCCATCCCGAGCGGGCGGACGCCATCGCCGGGTTGATCGGGGATGCGGGGCTGGCCGGGGCGCGGCGATCGGAGGGCGCGCGGCCGGACCCTGACATACAGGTTTACCTGGCCGATACCCTGGGCGAGATGGGCCTGTGGTACGCGCTGTCGCCGATCACCTGCCTGTGCGGGTCGTTCGTGCCGGTGGGCGGGCACAACCCCTATGAGCCGGCCCATGCCGGCTCGGCGCTGATCCACGGGCCGCAATATGCCAATTTCACCGACACATATGCCGAGCTGCGGCAGGCGCGTGCCAGCGTCGAGGTGGCGGGGGCCGAGGCGCTGGCGGGGGCGGTCGATGTCTGGCTGCGCGACGCCCCGGCCTTGCAGGCCGCGCAGGCGCGGATCGCAGGCTTTGCCAAGGGTCAGGAGGATGCCTTGGACGGGCTGGCGCTGGACCTTTCGGCCCTGGTCGATCCGGTGTAAAGCCGGGCGCGAACCCCGCGACCCGCAGCCCCGAGGCCCACCGCCATGCCCCACCCCGCCGACGCCATCGACGTGATCGCCCCGAATTTCAAGGCCCGGATGTCGGGCGTCACCTCGACCGTGTTCCGGCTGGTGCCGATCCAAGCCCGGACGATGCGCGTGGCCACCTGCGGGCCGAACATCCCCGAGGGCATTCCGCAGATCCCCGCCCGCGCGCTGTGGTCGATGAGCCGCCGGCGGCGGGTGTGGCACGCGCGGCGCAACAACGAGATGCTGGCGGGCATCGCGCTGAAGCGGCTCATGGGGAAGGATCTGAAGCTGTTGTTCACCTCGGCCGCGCAGCGCGATCACAAGCCGCTGACCAAGTGGATGATCCGGCAGATGGATCGCGTTGTGGCGACCTCGGCCCGATCGGCGGCGTTCCTGGAGGTGCCGTCGCAGGTGATCCATCACGGCATCGACGCCGACCGCTTTGCGCCCGTGGCCGACAAGGGGGCGTTGCGCGAAGACTTGGGCCTGCCGCGAGACAAGCTGCTGGTGGGCTGTTTCGGGCGCATCCGGCCGCAGAAGGGCAATGATCTGTTCACCGACATGATGCTGCGGCTGCTGCCCGAGCGGCCCGACGTAGTGGCGGTGATGATGGGCGGTGTCACCGACCAGTTCCGCGATTTTCACGCGGGCCTTGTCCAAAAGGTGAAAGGCGCGGGGCTGGAAGAGCGGTTCCTGTTCCTGCCCGAAGATCCGCATTGGGATGTCTCGCGCTGGTTCAAGGCGCTTGATCTCTATGTCGCGCCGCAGCGGTGGGAGGGGTTCGGCCTGACCCCGCTGGAGGCGATGGCCTGCGGCGTGCCGGTGGTGGCGACCCGCGCCGGGGCCTTCGAGGAACTGGTGCAGGATGGACGGACCGGCAGGCTGGTCGATGTCGAGGACGCAGAGGCGATGCAGGCGGCCACGGCACGCCTGCTGGACGATCCCGACTTGCGCGCCGCGTGGTCGGCCAACGCGCGCGCCCATGCCGAGGGCCACTGCCGGATCGAGCAGGAGGCCGAGGCGCTGTGCGAGATTTACCGCGCGCTGCTGGACGAGGCCTAGGCCCGCCCCTCAGCCCGCGGGCATCCGCTGTTCCACGATCCCGGCCCACCAGCTGCACCCGGCGGGGATCACATCGTCGTTGAAGTTGTAATCGGGGTTGTGGACCATCGCCGTGTCGCCGTTGCCGACGAGGATATAAGCGCCGGGGCGTTCCTCGAGCATGAAGGCGAAATCCTCGCCGCCCATCACGAGGGGGGCCTCGTCGCACTGGCCGGTGACCGAGCGGGCCACCTGCGCGGCGAAATCGGTCTGCTCGTCGTGGTTGACCATTACCGGGTAATTCCGCTCGTACTCCAGCCTCGCCGTGGCGCCGAAGCCCGCCGGCAGGCTGTCGCAGAGTTGCGCCATGCGGGTTTCGACCAGATCCTGCACGCCCTCGTCGAGCGTGCGGACGGTGCCCATCATCCGCACGCTGCCGGGGATCACGTTGAACGCATCCGAGCTGGTCTGCACCGAGGTCACGGAAACAACGGCCTGCTGCGTGGGATCGACATTGCGGCTGACGATGCTCTGGAAGGCCAGGATCAGGTGGCTGGCGACCACCGAGGGGTCGATCGTGTCCTGCGGCTTGGCGGCGTGCCCGCCCTGCCCCTCGATCACGATCTCGAACTTGTCGGTGGCGGCGAAGAACGGCCCCGGACGGATCGCGAAAGTGCCCTCGGGAACGCCCGGCCAGTTGTGCATCCCGTACACCTCCTGGATGCCGAACCGCTCCATCAGCCCGTCGGCGCACATTTCGCGGCCGCCGCCGCCGCCCTCTTCGGCGGGCTGGAAGATCACCACGCAGGTGCCGTCGAAATTGCGGGTCTCGGCCAGGTATTGCGCCGCCCCCAGCAGCATCGCGGTGTGCCCGTCATGACCGCAGGCGTGCATCTTGCCGGGCGTCTTGGAGGCATAATCCACCCCGGTGGTTTCATGGATGGGAAGCGCATCCATGTCGGCGCGCAACCCCACCACCTTGCCCGACCCGGTGGCGCGGCCCTTGATGACCCCCACGACCCCTGTGCGCCCCAGCCCGGTCACGACCTCGTCACAGCCGAACTCGCGCAGCTTCTGTTCCACGACCGAGGCCGTGCGGTGTGTGTCGAACAGCAATTCGGGATGCTGGTGCAGATCGCGCCGCCAGGCGGTGATCTCGTCGTGCAATTCGGCAAAGCGGTTCTTGACGGGCATGGGGCAGATCCTTGGCTGAGGGGGTGGTGCAGGTGACGCTACAGCGCCGCCCGCGCACGGTCAAACGGGCGCGGTCACTCGGCGGCAGCGGCGCGTTCGACCGCCTGTTGCATCGCCGACAGGAACCGGCGCACCTCGTCTTCGGTGTTGTAGTGGCAGACCGAGACACGGATGCAATCCTCAAGCCCGAGCGGCCCGAGGATATTGCTGCAATAGTGATCGTTCTTGCGGATATGGACGCGGATGCCCTGTTCGCGCAGGTGCTCCACCAGGTCGGCCGAGGGCATGCCCGCCAGCCGCAGCGACACGACCCCTTCGCGCCCCTCGACCGCATCGCCGCCGATCAGTTGAACCCCGTCCATCTGCGCCAGCCCCGGCAGGTTGTCCAGACCGTGCAGCATGGCGCGGATGAGCCGTTCCTCGTGGGCACGGATCGCGCGCCCTGCCGCCTCGAGCCTTGCGCGGCGGTCGGTGCTTTCAGTGAACTGCGCGCCGAGCCAGTCGAGATAGTCCACCACGTCCGAAAAGGTGGCGTAGGCGCCGGCGTCGCGGGTGCCCATTTCCCAGTTGGCGGCAGGGCCGTTCGCGATCTGCTCTTTCGGGCAGGCGGTCAACCGGTCCGAGGCCCAGCCCACGCCGTAGCCGTGCCGCGAGAACATCTTGTAGGGCGAGAGCGCGTAGCCATCGGCGCCGATGGCGGCCACATCGACCGCGCCGTGGCTGGCATGCTGGATGCCATCGACGATGATGAAGCACTCGGGCGCGACCTGCCGGATCGCGGCGGCGATCGCCTCGACATCCACGGCCATGCCGGTCACGGGCGAGGTATGCACGATGGTGGCCACGCGAGTATCCGGCGTGAGTGCTGCGCGGTAGGCGGCCACGTCCACCGTGCCGGTGGCATCGTCATGCACCACGCGCCGATGCGGGCGGCCTGTCACCTCGGCCCAACGGGCCATCGCGCTGGCCGAGGCCGGATGTTCCAGGGTGGAGCCCAGCATCTGCCCGCCATCCGCCGCGCCAAGCGCGGCGGTGCGGATCATGCGGAACAGGATCTCGGTGCCGCTTTCGCCGACGAAGCACTGGCCGCCGGGCGCGTTGAAGAAAAGCGCCATGTCGGCCTTGCCGCGCGCGATCGTGTCCATCAGCGCCTGTGACGCGGGGTTCGCGCGCCCCTGGTTGTCGGGGTAGCCCGCGAAGGTGGCCGAGGTGTCGATCACCGATTTCAGCCTGAGCGCGCCGCCGGCATTCTCGAAAAAGATGCGCGGGCCTTCGAATGGGCAGGTTTCGACATGGGCGAAGCGGTTGCGGACGGCCTCCATCAGGCCGGGGGTGTCGGCGATCATCTTGGGAAATCGTTCCTTCCGGGTGGTGACTGTAGCGCTTGAGCGCCGCCCCGACCATCCGCGAGAGGCGCGCGGAATTCAAGCGCCAAGCCCGGCTTTTCCCGCAGGGCGGACAAAAGCCGGGGCGGAAGTCAAATAAGAAAACTCGTGGCGCCCGCGCCGGGCCGGGCCGAACGCGCGGTTCGCCCCTGCGCCGGGATCGGGACTGGTGTTTTTTGCAGGCGCAGAAAGTGGGAATTTGTCCCGGCGTCTGGCACGGCGTGGCGGGGCGGGATGCTTGATTCACCGGCAATCCGGCGTCACTTGGAACGAAATTCCATTTTCGGAGGACACGCCATGTTCGAATCCCTGGGCTTCGAGACCCTGACCGCGCCGCAGGCGGCGGTCTGGTTCGCCGTCGGGCTGGGTATCGCCTTTGGCGCCCTGGCGCAGATCACCCGGTTCTGCCTGCGCCGCGCGCTGGTGGGCGAGGATCGCCGGCAGGCCGCCGGCGTGTGGCTGACGGCGCTGGCGGTGGCGGTTCTGGGCACGCAGGCGGCGGTGGCGTTTGGCTGGATCGGGTTCGGCGATCAC
>JAASSQ010000255.1 GCA_021767845.1 Roseovarius sp.
CAAGACGCGCGCCGAATGGGGCGACCTTCTGGATAAGGCGGGGGTGCCATGGGGTCCGGTCAATTCCCTGGTCGAAACGTTGGACGACCCCCATGTGCGTGCGCGCCAGCTGCTGCGCAAGATTACGCATGACGGCGGCAAGGCCGAGACTTTTATTGTCCAGCCGTTGAAATTCGATGGTTTCGAAACCGCGATACCGGATCTGCCCCCCGAGCTCGGGGCAGATAATGACAGCGTTTTTTCGGACAGCTCCAACTAGAGGCGGCAGCCGTCCGATGGCGGCTCTAGCAGGCAAAAGAATACCCGCCATTCACCGGATAGGTTTGACCGGTGATCCAGCTGGCAGCATCCGAGCAGAGGAACAGGATCATTCCGGCGGGGTCTTCCGGCTCGCCCAGACGGCGGATCACGTACTGCGACAATGCCCGCTTCTCGGTCTCTGCATCCGGGATCAGGTCGGCGACAGCCGGAGTTCTTGTGCCCCCCAAGGCGACGCAATTCGCGGTGATCCCGAACCGGCCGCCGGCCTTTGCAATTGCCCGCATGAAGCCGGCCGCACCGGCCTTGGCCCCGGAATAAACCGCCAGATGCGGTTCACCGACACGGCCGGCGTCGGAAATGACGGTCACAATGCGCCCATAGCCACTGTTAACCATCAACGGCATGGCGTGACGGGTGCAGTTCAGCACCCCATCGAAATTGGTGGCCATCCAGCGGCGCCATTCGTCGGGATCGGATTCCCAAAAAGGGACCAGATCGTCGAGCCGCGATGTCGGCCCGGCGTTGCCCGCATTGTTGACCAGAATATCCACGCCGCCAAATGTGGTCTGCGTTTCGGCAAACGCCGCGCCAACCGCGTCGAAATCCGAGACGTCGAAGGCGAGTGGCAGAGCCTTTGCACCCGCTGCCTCCACTTCCGCGGCAACGCTTTCGGCCCGTTCGGCGTGAAAATCGTTGACAACGATGGCACCGGCTCCGTGTTCCGCCAGATAAAGCGCGGCTTGCCGACCAACGCCTTGCCCCGCTCCGGTTACAAATGCGGTACGACCTTTGATGGAAAGCAGGTTACTCATCTTCGTTCCTTTCTATCCCAGCCATCTCTTCCGGCGGCGATAGTGTTTGATATCTCGATAGCTTTTGCGCTCGCCCGATGCGGTGACGCCGAGATAGAATTCCTTGATGTCCTCGTTGTCAGCAAGCTTGTCGGCAGGGCCGTCCATCACGATCCGGCCGTTCTCCATCACATAGGCATAGTCGGCGATCGATAGCGCCGCGGCGCTGTTTTGTTCGACCAGGAAGAAGGTCGTGCCTTCTGACTTGAGCTGCTTGAGCACTTCATAAACATCCCGGATCATCATCGGGGCCAATCCCAACGACGGTTCGTCGATCGCGATGATCTTGGGGCTGGCCATCATGGCCCGGCCGATCAGCAGCAGTTGTTGTTCGCCACCAGACATGAAGCCAGAGGTGCGGTTGCGCAGGTCCGCAAGCCGGGGCATCAAGGTGTAAACATGGTCCAGGCGCTTTTTCAGCTCGGCGGAGTTGGGCACCATGTGCCCGCCGACGATCAGGTTTTGCTCTGACGTCAGATGCCGCAAAACGCGCCGCCCTTCCATCACATGGATGAGACCGTTCTTCACGACTTCCGAGGCTTCCATGTTCTGAATGGGAGTTCCGTCCAGAACGATGGACCCCGCCGAAACGGTTCCATCCTCGGATTTGAGCGTTCCCGAGATGGCTTTAAGCGTCGTGCTTTTTCCTGCGCCATTGCCACCGAGCAGAGCAACACATTGTCCCGCACGGACTGTCATGGACACGCCTTTGAGCGCCAGGATGACGTCGGAATATGTCACCTCTACGTTGTTGAGTTCCAGCATGGTCATATTGCCCGGGGCTAAGGATCAGAACGGGCGCCGCGACTGCGGCGCCCGGATTAATTCACCATTTCTCAACTTGCGGAACGTCGACACCCGTTGCCGCGATGGTGATTTTCCCATCTTTGACGGTGCCCACATTCACTTTGAGGCCTTCCAATGGGAACGGTGCTTCTGGCGTAAAGGACAAGGTCGGCAGGAACCCATGGGTTTCTTCGGTGGTGATCGGTTTGGCAAAAAGCGCCTCACGTACCATCTCTCCGGTCAGGCCCTCGGCGCCGTTCGCCTCGATCGCGTGATCGATCACGGTCACGGTATAGAGACCCTGAGATACGCCCATTGCGGTCACGACGTTCCAAGGTGCTTCGAGTCCGTAATCGGCAACCAATGTCTCGTAGAATTGTCGCGCGGGAGTGTCCTCATCGGCCGCAATCGCCATGCCGTAGGCTTCAAAGTCCCCCTCCATTTGCTCAAGCCCGCCAAGCGCGCCACCCGAGGCTGGAAGCCCGTTATGCGAACTCATCATGATCGGGATGTTCGCCCCGTTGGCCTGCAGCCCACGTTTCGCGGCAACCACGATAGAGGTGTTCGTTTGGATTACCAGCGCCTCGGCCCCGGCTCGTACAACGCGGCGCATTTGCCCCGTCAGATCGGTGGGTTGAACTTCGGTATAGATGACCTCGACGAGGTCGATCTCCTCGGGGTGCTCTTCGGCATAGAGTTCAAGGCCCTTTGCCATGTCGACATAGGCAGGCGATGCTTCGGAGGCGAGGATCGCAACCTTGAGCGGTTCGTCTCCTCCGCGCTGTTCACGCATCCAGTTCAGAAAGCCGACACTTTCGTGCGAATAGGTCGGGCGTGGGTTGAAAATCCAGGCATCCGGTTGCCAGGCAAAACCGTAGGCCGCTGTGGCCATGAACATCGGGATTTTGTCTTCCGGCAGGCGTTCGGAAAGGGCCGCGACGTCAGGCCCGCCGAGGCCGACAACCGCAATCGGGTCCAGTTCCGATTTGATCCCGGGCCAGAGACTTGCCACCTGTGCCGCGTCATAGCGGGTTTCGTAGTTTTTGTAGTTCAGCGTGACGCCAAGTTCCTTGCCGCGGGTTTCATTCCACCAGGTGAACACAGCTTCGCGTCCGCCTGCCAGGATGGGCATGATGTCAGCATAAGGGCCGGAAAAGTCCGACAGCAGGGCGAGATTATAGGTCTCTTCGGCCTGCGCCTTCAAAGGCATGGTCGCCGCGGCCGCCAAGGCAGCCGCTGCCAGTAAGCCGCGAAGACCTCGATTCGATTGGTAAGTCATATTCTTCCTCCCAGGTTTAGAGCCGCTCTATTTCTCAGTAAGGAAACGGCCAGATACGGTATGACGACTTCAGGATGTTCCAGCGGTGCATCAGCCCCTTGGGTTCGAGGATCATAAACAATGCGATCACGCCGCCAAGAACGACATTCATGCCAGCGAACACGATGTCACCGCCAAGGAATGATACCGAGTCGGCGATATTGGGGCCGACCGTCGCGATAATTTCCTGGATGATGCGGATAATGAAGACGCCGATCAGGGCCCCCACGATTGAACCCATCCCGCCGACGATGATCATCGCGACGAAGAAGATCGAGTGAAACAGGGTGAACTGGTCTACCCCCACGAAGCGGATCAGATAGGCCCAAAGCGCCCCGCCGACGCCCGCATAGAAAGCGCCGATCAGGAAGGCATTTGCCTTTGTGGCCGCGACATTGATCCCCATTATACCCGCGGCCACGTCATCATCCCTGACCGCCACGAAGGCACGGCCGAAGCGTGACCGAACGATCCCGAACGCGCCCGCCACCATGATCGCGGTCACGGCGAAATTCAGATAGAACTGCGAAGATTCGCTGACAAATCGCAGCCCGAAAAGCTCGGCCGGGGGCACGGTGATACCGTTCGACCCACCCAGCCAGGTTGACGGCAGGTTCAATACGGCAAAGTGGAACAGGAACTGAGCTGCAATCGTGGTCAGTGCCAGATAGAACCCCTTGATCCGCGCCGCGGTCAAGCCAAAGAGAAAGCCGAACAGCGCAGCCGAGAGCCCGGCCAGAGGAATGGTCAGCAGAAACGTAAGGCCGGTCTTCGAGGCCAGTATCGAGGCCGTATAGGCGCCGACCCCCATGAACGCCGCCTGACCCAGGTTGATCTGGCCCGCATAGCCGGTGCAGATCTGAAGCCCGACGGCGATGACGGCGCTGATCATCATCATATTCAGGATAGCGATGATACGGCTGCTCACCAGGTAAGGCGCCAACAGCAGTAGAGCCATGAATACGACGAGGGCCAGAAACTGCCAGCGCGTTCGGATCAAACGTCTGTCACTGCGATAGCTTGTCGGGAATACGCC
>JAASSQ010000040.1 GCA_021767845.1 Roseovarius sp.
AGCGACAGTTTCTCGCCATAGGCCACGCGGATCATCTGCTCCACCAGGTCCACGCCGGTGATCAGCTCGGTGACCGGGTGCTCCACCTGCAGGCGGGTGTTCATTTCCAGGAAGTAGAAATTCTTGTCGCCATCGACGATGAATTCCACCGTGCCCGCGCTGGCGTAATCGACCGCATGGGACAGCGCCAGCGCCTGTTCGCCCATCGCCTTGCGGGTGTCCTCGTCGAGGAACGGGCTCGGCGCTTCCTCGATGACCTTCTGGTTGCGCCGCTGGATCGAGCATTCGCGCTCGCCCAGGTAGACACCGTTGCCGTGGCTGTCGCACAGAACCTGGATCTCGATGTGGCGCGGTTGCGTCACGAATTTCTCGATGAAGATCCGGTCGTCGCCGAAACTGCTGGCCGCCTCGTTCTTGGAGCTCTGGAAGCCCTCGCGCGCCTCCTCGTCGGTCCAGGCGATGCGCATCCCCTTGCCGCCGCCCCCGGCGCTGGCCTTGATCATCACCGGATAGCCGATCTCCTGGCTGATCTTGACCGCCTCCTCGGCATCCTCGATCAGGCCCATGACACCCGGCACGGTGCTGACGCCCGCCTCCTGCGCGATCTTCTTCGAGGTGATCTTGTCGCCCATCGCCTCGATCGCGCCCTTGGGCGGCCCGATGAAGGCCACGCCCTCGGCCTCCAGCGCCTCGGCGAATTTGGGGTTCTCCGACAGGAAGCCATAGCCCGGATGCACCGCCTCGGCGCCGGTCTGGCGGATCGCGTCCATCACCTTGTCGATCACGATATAGGATTCATTGGCGGGCGGCGGGCCGATATGCACCGCCTCGTCGGCCATCTGCACATGCAGCGCCTGCGCGTCGGCATCCGAATAGATCGCCACGGTCTGGATGCCCATCTTGCGGGCGGTCTTGATCACCCGGCAGGCGATCTCGCCCCGGTTCGCGATCAGGATCTTCTTGAACATGTCTCGTCCCTTCCTCCGGTTTCGGGCCGCACCCGGCCCGCAATGAAAAAACCACCGGCGCGCGGCAGCGCATCGGTGGTCGCATGACAGATGGGTCGCGCCGCGCGGGCGCGGATGATCTCAGCGGCAGCGGCCGGGATAGACCTTGCAATAGGCCACGTTGCCGGCCGCGCCGACAACCGCGCCGGTCGCGACGCTGCCGCCCACGACGGCCGCGGTGCCCGCCCCGGCCCCGGCGCCCAGAAGCGCCTGTTCCCCGAAATTCGCGCCGCAGCCGGCAAGGGCCAGCAGCCCCAGCCCGCCCAGGCCCCTGATGAACGCATGTCGCATGGTGTCGTGCCTTTCCTGTCTGCCCGATGCTTCAGCCGCGCAGATTGCGCGCGCCAGCCGCCCGCGTCAAAGCGCACCGCGCGCCGCGAGCCCGAATGGGCAAAGGCCCGCCGATCGCCAACGCCTTGGCACACGGGCAAAAAAGAGGGCGGCACGCACGCTGCTGCGCGCGGCCGCCCATCAGGGGAAGGGTAACGGATTAGACTCTGTGTCCTGGCCCCTTGGGGGAGGGCCTCCACTACTTCGCTCACTCTGGCGGCACGCGCAGGCGCCGCCAAGCCCGCAATGCGCGGCGCGCGCCGATCGGCTGCATTTCGCGTAAATCCGCCCGTCTCTGGCAAAAAAGTGCCAACGCCAGGAACCCGCCTTCGCATCACCACGCCTCCGGGTCGTCGAAGGCCTCGGGAAAGGCGGCCCGCGCCGCGGCGACATCCAGCACCAGAAGCGCATCGTAACTGGCCGGGTCGAACGGCTCTTCGGCCGGCAGAACCTCGCGCCCGAACAGCCAGCTCAGCCGCCCGGCATCCAGGTTGCCCCGCTCGAAGGGCTGATCGCCGAACTGCTGCCAAAGCGCCGCGACAAAGGCGGTGTCGGCCTGCCGGTCGGCCGGGCGGCGGTCGCGATAGCGTTCGCGCCGCACGATGGCGGTGGCGCCCTTGGGGTTGGCGCGGCGGATGGTGAACTGGAAATCCGTTCCCGGCAGACGGCTGGGGAACCCGCGATGTTTCAGCATTTTGCACCCCCTGCCCCGGCCCGGCGCAGGGCGTAACGCGGCGCGCGGCCTGCCTCACTGGCGCAGGATGCAGGATCCAAGGTTGTCAGGGAGAGGGGATCGGCCGCCACGGGCGCCGCGATCAAACGTCCGGCACGCGGCTGGGCGGCTGGGACAGGCCACGCGGCCTGCCCCGGGAAGTCCGAAAAGGACTTACTTGTATTTGCCGGTCTGGGTCGGCTCTTGGCTGATGGGCTCGGGCTCGACGACCACGAACTCTTCTTCTGCCTGTTGCGCACATGCGGCGACAAAGGCAACGAGGCCGATGGCCATAAGGCTCTTGATGCTGTTCGACATGACTGTCTCCTGTCTCTTTGATCGGGCAGGCATGGGAAACGCCCCATCTGCCCCTGTTCCGAGGTATGGGTTACTTGGGTGCAACCGGGCCGCACCATAGCCCGATTCTCGGTGAATGCATACGCAGCATGACCGATCACCGCCGTATGTGACTGCAAAGCCTCAACATTGCCGCCGCCCGCGCGGGCCTGCCCCATATCTGGTAGCCGCATCAGAACATCTCCCAGATGCAGGCGCCGTCCTCGATCCGGTAGGCCTCGAACACCTGCCGCACCGAGGCGTCGATCACCCCGAATTTCGATGGCCGGTCGGCCAGCGAGATCACGACCTGCCTGGGCCGCGGCCCGATATCGGACAGACGCGGCACCGCGTAGCTCTCGCACAGGTATTCCAGGTCGGCCATCACCGTCTCCAAGTCTTGCGCGCCGGTAAACGCGGGCGCCACGAAACGAAAGCGATAGGTCAGCCCCTGTCCGGGGCGGTCCCACAGCATCTCGTGAAACTCCGCTTCCAGCCCCGAGGGCAGGACAAGGCGCTCCTCCGCCACCTCGTCCTGCTGGGCCGCGGCGGTGCCGGCCAGCAGGGCCAGCAACGTCGCCGCAGCGGGGATATGCCCTCCTCCGGGCCGCATCCCCGCGGTTACAGCGGAATGTTGTCGTGCTTCTTCCAGGGCATCTTGCGATCCTTTCGGCGCAGCGCGGCAAAGGCGCGGCTGACGCGCTTGCGGGTGCTGCGCGGCTGGATCACCTCGTCGATGAAGCCGCGCTCGGCCGCCACGAACGGGTTGGCAAAGCGGTCCTCGTAATCCTGCGTGCGCTTGAGGATCTTCTCCTCGTCGTCCAGCTCCGAACGATACAGGATCTCGGTCGCGCCCTTGGCGCCCATCACCGCCACCTCCGAGGTGGGCCAGGCATAGTTGATGTCGCCCCGCAGGTGCTTCGAGGACATCACCACGTAGGCCCCGCCATAGGCCTTGCGCGTGATGACCGTCACCTTCGGCACCGTCGCCTCGCCATAGGCGAACAGCAGCTTGGCGCCATGCTTGATGACCCCGTCATGCTCCTGGCTGGTGCCGGGCAGGAAGCCGGGCACGTCCACGAAGGTCAGGATCGGGATGTCGAAACAGTCGCAGAACCGCACGAACCGCGCCGCCTTGCGGCTGGAATCGATGTCCAGGCACCCGGCCAGCACCATCGGCTGGTTGGCCACCACGCCCACCGTGCGCCCTTCCAGCCGGATGAAGCCGGTGATGATGTTCTTGGCGAAATCCTCCTGGATCTCGTAGAAATCGCCCTCGTCCGCGACCTTGGTGATCAATTCCTTCATGTCGTAGGGCATGTTGGGATTGGCCGGCACCAGCGTGTCCAGGCTGGGCTCGGCGCGGTCGGGATCGTCGAAGAACGGGCGCACCGGCACCGGCTCGCGGTTGTTGAGCGGCAGGAAATCGACCAGCCGGCGCACCTCGGCCATCGCCTCCACGTCGTTCTCGAAGGCGCCATCGGCGACCGAGCTTTTCTTGGTGTGGGTCGAGGCCCCGCCCAGCTCCTCGGCCGTCACCTGCTCGTTGGTGACGGTCTTGACCACGTCGGGACCGGTCACGAACATGTAGGAGCTGTCGCGCACCATGAAGATGAAATCGGTCATCGCCGGCGAATAGACGGCCCCGCCCGCGCAGGGCCCGGTGATGACGCTGATCTGCGGCACCACGCCCGAGGCCTCGATGTTGCGCTGGAACACCTCGCCATAGCCCGCAAGGCTGTCCACGCCCTCCTGGATGCGCGCGCCGCCCGAGTCGTTGATGCCGATCACCGGCGCGCCGTTCTGCATCGCCATGTCCATGATCTTGCAGATCTTCATCGCGTGCGTGGCGCTGACCGAGCCGCCCAGCACGGTGAAATCCTGGCTGAAGACATAGACCTGCCGGCCATTGATCGTGCCCCAGCCGGTCACCACGCCGTCGCCATAGGGGCGGTTCTTCTCCATCCCGAAATCGGTGCAGCGATGCGCGACGAACATGTCGAATTCCTCGAAACTGTCCTCGTCGAGCAACAGGTCGATGCGCTCGCGCGCCGTCAGCTTGCCCTTGGAATGCTGCGCGTCGATCCGTTTCTGGCCACCGCCCAGCCGGGCGTCGCCGCGGCGATCCTCGAGTTCCTGAAGAATGTCTTTCATGGCGCTCCCCTTGCGATTTTGGGCGACCATAGGGAAAAGCGGCGTCCGCACAAAGAAGAATCCGGCAAATTTGCAAAGCGATGCAAAGGCTGTGCCGCAAATCTGAATAATTGCAAAGCACGCCGCCCGCGCCGCGCGGCCCTGTGCATCCCGCCACAGACGCTTGTGCATGGACAAGGCGCGCGCGCGGCCCTACGGCTTGGCCATGTCCGACCTTCCCGCCTCCCGTTTCCTCGACCGCGCGACGCCGCCGCATATCCTGACGCTGATCCTGCTGGCGGGCATCTCGGCGCTGGCGATGAACATCTTCCTGCCCTCGCTGCCGGGGATGACGGCCTATTTCGACACCGAGTACCGCCTGATGCAGCTGTCGGTGGCGCTGTATCTGGCGGTCAACGCGGTGCTCCAGGTGCTGATGGGGCCGGTGTCGGACCGGCTGGGCCGGCGGCCGGTGATCCTGGGGGGGCTGGTGATCTTCCTGCTGGCCACGCTCGGCTGCCTGGTCTCGACCAACGCCTATGTGTTTCTGACCTTCCGCATGATGCAGGCCACGATCGTCGTGGCGATGGTGCTCAGCCGGGCGATCGTGCGCGACATGGTTCCGCAGGACCAGGCCGCCAGCATGATCGGCTATGTCACGATGGGCATGGCGGTGGTGCCGATGATTGGGCCGGCCTTCGGCGGGGTGCTCGACCAGCTTTTCGGCTGGCAGGCGAATTTCTGGGCGCTGTTCGTGCTGGGCGCCGCCGTCCTCTGGCTCAGCTGGCGCGACCTGGGCGAAACCGCGCCGCTGCGCGGCCAGACCCTGCGCCAGCAGGTCGCCGACTACCCCGAGCTCCTGGCCTCGCCGCGGTTCTGGGGCTACGCGCTGGCCGCGGCGCTGTCGTCGGGGGCGTTCTTTGCCTATCTGGGCGGCGCGCCCTTCGTGGGCGACCAGGTCTTCGGCCTCGCCCCGGCCGAACTGGGGCTTTATTTCGGGGCGCCGGCGGTGGGCTACATGCTGGGCAATTACGTGTCGGGGCGCTTCTCGGTGGGGATCGGGGTGAACCGGATGGTGCTTTGGGGCACGCTCATCAACGCGGGCGGCATCGGGCTGAACCTGGCGCTGTTTTATGCCGGGCATGGCAGCCCGCTCAGTTTCTTCGGGCTGATGACGCTGATGGGGCTGGGCAACGGGATGGTCATTCCCAACGCCACCGCCGGGGCGCTGTCGGTGCGCCCGCACCTGGCCGGCACGGCAAGCGGGCTGTCGGGCGCGCTGATGATCGGCGGGGGTGCGGCGCTCTCGGCGCTGGCGGGCGCGCTGCTCAGCCCCGGCTCGGGCGCCTTCCCGCTGTTGTGGATCATGCTCAGCACCGCGCTGCTGGCGATCGGCGCGATCGGGCTGGTGGTGATCCGCGAACGCCACCTCGCCCGGCCCTGAACCCGCCCGGCCCTGCGGCCGCGCGCAGCACCGCGTCAACCCGTCAACAGGGTCGCGGCGATCGCCCACATGGTCAGCCCCACCAGCAGGTCCAGCACCCGCCAGCTTTCCGGCCGGCGGAACAGCGGCGCCAGCCCCCGCGCACCGAAGCCCAGCGAGAAGAAAAACACGAAGCTCGCCATCACGGCGCCCGTGCCGAAGGCGAGCTTGTCGGCATATTGCGCGCTGATCGAGCCCAGCAGGACCACCGTGTCCAGGTAGACATGCGGGTTGAGCCATGTCAGCGCCAGGCAGGTCAGCACCGCCCGGCGCAGGCTGCCCGCGCCCGCGCTCGCCTCCAGGATCGCGCCGCCGCGCCACGCCGCCCACAGGTTGCGCGCCCCGTACCAGATCAGGAAGGTCGCGCCGCCATAGCGCATCACCCGTTCCAGCCCCGGAACCGCCTCGGCCAGCGCGCCGAAGCCGGTGACCCCGGCCACGATCAGCACCGCGTCCGAGATCGCGCAGACCAGGACGACCGGAAGGACATGCTCGCGCCGCAGCCCCTGGCGCAGGACAAAGGCGTTCTGCGCCCCGATCGCCAGGATCAGTGAAAACCCAAGGGCAAACCCCGCCCCCCATGCCTGCATCCGCCGCACCCCCTGCACCGCGCGCGGCGCCCGTGTGATCCGCCGCGTCGGATGTGCCGTATACCGATACGTATGCGATTGGAAAGCTTTGACGAGTGAATTTGCAATCCTGACTGGGGAGACTTTTGAAATGAACCGCCGAACTCTTGTCAAAGGCGCCGTGTTCGCCGCCACCGCCGGGCTGCTGTCCGCCTGCGCCCAGACCGACACGCGGGGCGACATCGTCGATATCGCGGCCGGCAATCCCGATTTTTCCACGCTGGTGACGGCCGTTCAGGCGGCGGGCCTGGTCGACACGCTCAAGGGCGACGGTCCGTTCACCGTCTTCGCCCCCACGAACGCGGCCTTCGCCGCGCTGCCCGACGGCACGGTCGAGACCCTGCTGATGCCCGAGAACAAGGCCAGGCTGACCGAGATCCTGACCTATCACGTGGTGCCCGGCGCGGTCACCTCGGACCAGTTGATCGGCCAGCGGATGAACGTGGCAACGGTGCAGGGCGACACGGTGCATATCGACGCGCGCGGCGGCAAGTACGGCTCGGGCGTCAAGGTGAACGACGCCAACGTGACCACCGCCGACATCATGGCGTCGAACGGCGTGATCCACGTGATCGACAAGGTTCTGATCCCCGAATAACCGGCCGACCCCGCCGCGCGCCCGTCCCTCGCTTCGGTGCGCGGCCTGTCGGAGGGTCGCGCGGCGTCGGACCCGCGCGGCCCTTTTTTCGTTCGGGGCCGTGCGGGCGGCACGGGCCGCGGGCGACGGATCGCGCCAGCGTCCGGCGCCTTCCCCCACCGACATCATGGTGGGAACCTCGCCAAAGCGCCCGCGCTTCGAAAAACCGGCATCAAGCTGCGCCTCTACCTCGAACGCCAGCTTCGCGCGATCTTCGCATCGCGATGGAAAGATTGAAAAGGCACAGGTGGGGCATCGATACGCTCCTCGCATTCGGAACACCCGCGGGCCGGATCAGGCGGGCAAGCGCCCGGCCCCGTCCCGCGGTCCTGTCCCATCCCTAGCGAAAAGACGTTAAGATTCCGTCACCGGGTGGGCAGATCCCGCCGCTGACGCGTGTTTCGTACAAATCTCCGGGCAGCACCGCCCAGGTCTGTACGAAACCGACCTGCGAAATTGCAGTTTCGTACCAAACTTCCGGGTTTGCCCCTACTCGGCGGCCAGTTGCGCCATCACCTCGTCGCTGGCCTCGAAATTGGTCGTCACGCGCTGCACGTCGTCGTCGTCCTCCAGCGCGTCGATCAGCTTCATCAGCTTCTGCATCCCCTCGAGGTCCAGTTCCGTGGTCGTCGTCGGTTTCCAGACCAGCTTGGTGGACTGGCTTTCCCCCAATTCCGCCTCCAGCGCGTTCGAGACATCGTTCAGATCGGTGTCATTGCACCAGATGATGTGGCCATCCTCGCTGCTTTCCACATCTTCTGCCCCGGCCTCGATCGCGGCCATCATCACCGTGTCGGCATCGCCCACCTCGGCCGGGTAGGTCACCTCGCCCTTGCGCTCGAACATGAAGGCCACGCTGCCCGTCTCGCCCAGGTTGCCGCCGTTCTTGGTAAAGGTCGAGCGCACGGTGCTGGCGGTGCGGTTGCGGTTGTCGGTCATCGCCTCGACGATCACCGCCACCCCGTCCGGGCCGTAGCCTTCGTAGCGGATCTCCTCGTAGGCCTCGCCTTCACCGCCGATCGCCTTCTTGATCGCCCGGTCGATATTGTCCTTGGGCATCGACTGCGACTTGGCCTCCTTCACCGCCAGGCGCAGGCGCGGGTTCTTCTCGGGGTCCGGGTCGCCCATCTTGGCGGCCACGGTGATCTCCTTGGACAGCTTGGAGAAAAGCTTGGAACGCGCGGCGTCCTGCCGCCCCTTGCGATGCTGGATGTTTGCCCATTTGGAATGGCCGGCCATGCGTGCCTCCGATCTCGGTCAGCTTGAGTTCGGCCTGATATAAGGCACGCCCGCCCGCCACCGCAACCCGCTTGCACCGCCCGACACAATCGGGTTGGCTGTCCGCACCTGACCGGAGCCCATCATGACGAGTGACCAGATCATCCTGTTCGGTCTTTTCGCCGCGCTGTTCGCCCTGCTGATCTGGGGCCGCTGGCGCTATGACATCGTGGCCTTCGGCGCGCTGCTGGCCGGCGTGGTCCTCGGCGTGGTGAACCCCGACGATGCGTTCTCGGGCTTCGGGCACCCGGCCACGATCATCGTGGCGCTGGTGCTGGTGGTGTCCTCGGGGCTGGTCAATGCGGGGGTGGTGCAGCTCATCACCCGCAAGGTCGTGGACAAGAGCCGCAGCCTGGGCGGGCATATCACCCTGATGGGCGGCGTGGGGGCGGTCCTGTCGGGGTTCATCAACAACGTGGCCGCCCTTGCCCTGCTGATGCCCGTGGACATCCAGACCGCGCGCAAGGCCAAGCGCGCGCCGGGCCTGTCGCTGATGCCGCTCAGCTTCGCGACGATCCTCGGCGGCATGGTCACGCTGATCGGCACGCCGCCCAACATCATCATCTCGTCGATCCGCCAGGACGAGCTGGGAACCTCCTTCGGGATGTTCGATTTCACGCCCGTGGGCGCCGTCACCGCGCTGGCCGGGATGGCCTTCGTGGCGCTGGTCGGCTGGCGGCTGATCCCGTCGCGGGCCACGCAGAAGGATCCGGTCGATGCGCTGCAGGACACCTCGGTCTACCTCGCCGAACTGTCCGTGCCCGAGGGCAACGACATCATCGGCCAACGCCTGTCCGCGCTCGATGACCTGGCCACCACCAGCGACGTGTCGATCCTCGGGTTGATCCGCGACGGCACGCGCCGCTATGGCAGTTCGCGCAGCGCCCGGCTGAAGGCCGACGACATCCTCGTTCTCGAGGCCGATCCCGACGGGCTGGAAGAGTTCCGCTCCGCCGCCGGGCTGGCCTATACCTCGTCCGACCGCCGCGAGATCATCGAGGGCGAGACCGACGGGCTGACCCTGACCGAGGCCGTCGTCCCGCGCGATGCCCGCATCGCCGACACCACGGTGCAGGCGGTCGGGCTGCACTGGCGCCAGCGGTCGGTGCTGGTGGGCATCTCGCGCAGGGGCCGGCGCATCACCAGGAACCTGCGCCGCGTCAGGATCATGGCCGGCGACATCCTGCTTCTGCTGACGCCCGCCGACGCCGGCCAGCAGGTGATACGCTGGCTGGGCTGCCTGCCGCTGGCCGAGCGCGGCCTGTCGGTGACCCAGCAGAACAAGGCCTGGCTGGCCGTCGCGATCTTCGGCGGCGCCGTCCTTGCGGCCACCATCGGGCTTCTGCCGCTCTCCATCGGCCTCGGCCTCGTGGTGCTGGGCTACGTGGTAACCGGCATCGTGCCGCTGCGCGAGCTCTACGACCAGATCGAATGGCCCGTGGTGGTGCTGCTCGGCTCGCTGATCCCGCTGGGGGACGCGCTGAACGACAGCGGCGGCACCGAGCTTCTGGCCTCGCAGCTTGTCGGGCTGACCGGCAGCCTGCCTGTCTGGGCCATCCTGGCGATCCTGATGGCCCTGACCATGACCTTGTCGGATGTGCTCAACAACACCGCCACCGCGATCGTGGCCGCCCCCGTTGGCATCGAGATCGCGAACCGGCTCGATGCCGCGCCCGATGCCTTCCTGATGGCGGTGGCCGTCGGCGCCTCGTCGGCCTTCCTGACGCCGATCGGGCACAAGAACAACACGCTGATCCTTGGTCCCGGCGGCTATCGCTTCGGGGATTACTGGCGCATGGGCCTGCCGCTCGAACTGATCGTGATCTCGGTCTCGGTGCCGATGATCCTTCTGGTCTGGCCGGTCTGACGGCGCGTCACAGCGGCCAGATCACAGGGATGAACAGGCTGGCCAGCAGCCCAACGCTCAGGTTCAGCGGAATGCCCACCCGCATGAAATCGGTGAAGCGGTAACCGCCCGGACCATAGACAAGCGTGTTGGTCTGATAGCCGATGGGCGTGGCGAAGCTGGCCGAGGCGGCCACCATCACCGCCACCACCAGCGGCCGGGCGTCGATCCCCATCGCGTCGGCCAGCCCGATCGCGATCGGCGTGACCACCACCGCGACCGCGTTGTTGCTGACCAGTTCGGTCAGCACCGAGGTCAGCAGGTAGATCGCCCAGACGATCAGGAACCCCGGCAACACGGCGAACCCCGGCGCAAGCGCCTCGACGATCAGGCGCACCGCGCCCGAGGCGTCCAGCGCCGCGCCGATCGCCAGCATCGCGAAGATCAGCGCCAGAAGCCGCCCATCGACAAAGGAAAACGCCTCGTCGGCGTCAATGCAGCGCGTCACCAGCACCAGCGCCACCGCGACCACCGCCAGCGCCAGGATCGGGGCCACGCCAAGCCCCGCCAGCGCGACGATCCCGGCCAGCGCAGTGACCGCCATCGGCGCATGCCCCCGCCGGAACGCCCGCGCCGAGGGTTTCGAGACATCCACCAGCTCCATTTCGCGCGACAGGCGCTGGATGTCCTCGGGCGCGCCTTCCAGCAGCAGGGTGTCGCCCACCCGCACCACAAGATCGTCCAGTTGCCGCCCGATATTCTGGTTCCGCCTGTGCACCGCCAGCGGATAGACCCCGTAGCGCCGCCTCAGGCGCAGCGCGCCCAATGTCCGGCCCACCATCCGGCAGCCCGGCGTGATCAGCACCTCGACCGTGGTGGTCTCCACCGCCGAGACCTGATCGACACGCTTCAGGCTCTTGTTGCGCTGAAGACTCAGCAGCTCGGTCATCTGCGTGCGCAGGACCACGCGGTCGCCCACCTGCAATTCCACGCCTTTCAGGTTGCGGCGCAGCGACTGGTCGCCGCGGATCACGTCGATCAGGCGCACGCCCTCGCGCTTGAACAGCTGCACCCCCGTAACCTCGCGCCCGATCAGGTTCGACTCGGGCGGGATGACGGCCTCGGTGAAGAATTTCATCCGCGAGCGGTCCGACAGCATGTCCGCCATCGAGGCCCGCTCCGGCAGCAGCCACGGCCCGACGAACCGCAGGTAGATCAGCCCCCAGGCCACCAGGATCACCGCCAGCGGCGTGACCTCGAAAATGCTGAACGCCTCCATCCCGTGGGTGCGCGCGACGCCATCGACCAGCAGGTTGGTCGAAGTGCCGATCAGGGTCAGCGTGCCGCCCAGGATCGCGGCATAGCTGAGCGGAATCAGCAGCTTGGAGGCCGAAATCTTCAGCGTGCGGGCCAGTTGCACGAAGACCGGGATCATCACCACCACGACCGGCGTGTTGTTCATGAAGGCCGACCCCAGGATCACCGCCGCCATCAGCAGAACGATCGCCACTCTGGGCCGCTCCTTGGCCTGCCGGTCGGCCAGGCTGGTCAGCGCATCCAGCGCCCCGGTCCGCACCAGCGCGCCCATCACCACGAACAGCATCGCGATGGTCCATGGGGCGGGGTTGGACAGAACCTGCAGGGCATCGTCATAGGGCAGAACGCCAAGCGCCAGCAGCACCGCCGCACCGGCGATCGCCACCACCTCGGTCGGATAGACCTCGCGCACGAACAGCACGAACATCACCACGACAACGGCCAGCGTTATCGCCGCCTGCCCGGTCTGCGACATTGCGATCATGTCCATCATAGCGGCCCGCCGCCCCTGCCTCGATCCGCGCCATCTTCTCGCATGGGCCGGGCAGGAGCAACCCGGAGATGCGGCCGCGGCCGCCCCGGCACAAGCCCGGCCGGCATCATCGCGACGGCGGCCCGGACATGGCCCGAACAGCTCTCTCCCGGCGGCCACACGAGGGTCGCATGGATCACCGCCTCCGCATCGGTCAGCCCCAAGACCGGCAGGCCCGCCCGGCCGCTCAAGGCCCGGACGCCTCCAGCAGCCCGCCGCGCCGCACCATCTCGACGCGGGTGGCCTTGCCGGTCCGGTCATCGGTTTCCACGTAAAGTCCCGACAGCGTGACCTCGCCCATGGCCGGCTGGAACCGCGCACGGCCCATCCCGGTCACGAAACGGCGCATCGGCTCGGTCTTCTCCATCCCGATGACCGAGTTGTAATCCCCGCACATTCCCGCATCCGCCTGGAACGCGGTTCCCCCGGGCAGGATCTGCGCATCCGCCGTGGGGATATGCGTGTGAGTGCCCACCACGACGCTGGCGCGCCCGTCGCAGAAATGGCCCATCCCCATCTTCTCCGAGGTGGCCTCGCAATGCATGTCCACCAGCGCCGCCTGCACCACGCCGCCCGCCGGGTATTTGCGCAGCACCGCGTCCACGGCCGAGAACGGATCGTCGAAACACCGCTTCATGAACACCTGCCCCAGCACTTGCGTGACCAGAACCTTGCGGCCCCGCGCATCCTGGAAAACACCGGCCCCGCGCCCCGGCGCCTCCCTGGCATAGTTCAACGGCCTGAGCACCCGCGGCTCGGTCTCGATGAATTGCAGCATGTCCTTCTGGTCGAAGGCATGGTCGCCAAGCGTGACCACATCGGCCCCCGCCTCCAGAAGGCCCTTGGCATGATCGCCCGTCAAGCCCATGCCCCCCGAGGCGTTCTCGCCATTGACCACCACGAAATCCAGCCGCCAGTCCGCGCGCAGCCCGGGCAAGGCCTCGGCAACGGCCCGGCGCCCCGCCCGGCCCACGACATCTCCGAGAAACAGTATCTTCATGGCCATCCGTGTTAGGCCCGTCGGTCCCCGGGCGCAAGGGCACCGGCGCATGGCGGCTTCATCTGGCCCCAAATACCTCGGGGGAGTCGCCGCAGGCGACGGGGGCAGCGCCCCCATCCAAAGCCTGCCAAGGCCTCTCCCCGACTCAGCCCATCTCGATCACGCCGCGCTCGGTCACCACCATGTCCAGCGGCTGGTCGGTGGGCTCCAGCGGCAGGCCGCTGGCCTCCTGCGCGGCATAGGCAAAGCCGATGGCCAGCGTCGGGCGCTTTGCGCGCAGCATCTCCAGCGTGCGGTCGTAAAACCCCCCGCCATATCCCAACCGCCCGCCGCGCCGGTCGAAGGCCACCAGCGGCACGATCAGGATCTCGGGTTCGATGAACTCATCGACCTCCGGGATCATCGCCCCGAACGGACCTTCCTTCAGCGCGCATCCCGGCGTCCAGCGCGAAAATTTCAGCGGCAGGCCCAGCCGCTGGATCACCGGCACGCAGACGGGCCCATGCGCCGCGGCCTCCTCCATCGCCGGGCGCGGGTCGATCTCGGTGCGGATCGCCATGTAGCCCGACAGCGGCACGCCGCGGTAGCCTGCCAGCACCTCCGACAGGTACGCCGCCTCGGCCGGTCCGGCCGCCTCGTGCGCCGCCTTGCGCCGGGCAAAGGCGGCCTTGCGGGCCGCTCTCTTCACATCGCTCACATCCGTCATAGCAACACCACCGCCGCCAGCCCCAGAAAGGCGAAGAACCCGACCACGTCGGTCACCGTGGTCACGAAGGCCCCCGAGGCCAGCGCCGGGTCTATCCCCACCCGCTCCAGCAGCACCGGGATCACCGTGCCCGCCAATCCCGCCACGACCAGGTTGATGACCATCGCCGCCCCGATCACGTAGCCCAGTTCCGGTCCGCCGAACCACACAACGCCGACGATGCCCATCACCACGGCGAAGATCACGCCGTTCACAAGCCCCACCAGAACCTCGCGGCGGATGAACCGCCACACGTTCGCCCCCGTCAGGTCCTTGGTGGCGATGGCCCGCACCGCCACCGTCAGGCTCTGGGTGCCAGCATTGCCCCCCATCGAGGCCACGATCGGCATCAGCACCGCCAGCGCCACGATCTGGGCGATGGCCGCCTCGAACTGCGCAATGACCATCGAGGCCAGGATCGCCGTCACCAGGTTCACCGCCAGCCACGGGAAGCGCCGCCGCGTAGTGTCCAGCACCCGGTCGGCCAGGCTGCCCTCGCCGACACCGGCCAGGCGCAGGATGTCTTCCTCGTGCTCCTCGTCCAGAACGGCCATCGCGTCGTCGATGGTGATCACCCCGACAAGCCGCTCGTCCGCGTCCACCACGGGGGCGGAAATCAGGTGATACTGGTTGAAGGCATAGGCCACGTCCGCCTCGTCCTGCGCGACGGGAATGACGTGGAAGGTCTCCTCCACCAGGTCGCGCAGCAGCACTTCGCGGCGCGACGCCATCAGCTTGCCCAGGGTCACGTTGCCCACCGGGCGCAGCCGCGGATCGACCAGGATGATGTGATAGAACTGGTCGGGCAGATCGTCCTGGTCGCGCAGGTAATCGATGGCCTCGCCCACGTTCCAGTGCTCGGGCGCCATCACCACTTCGCGCTGCATCAGGCGGCCGGCGGAATAGTCCGGGTAGGTCAGCGATTGCTGCACCGCGATCCGGTCGCCCGCCTCCAGCGCGCTCAGGATCGCTTCCTGCTCGTGGTCCTCCAAATCCTCGACCAGATCGACCACGTCATCGGATTCCAGGTCGCGCACCGCGTCGGCCAGCACCTCGGGCGGCAGCAGTCCGATCACCTCCTGGCGCAGCGCATCGTCCAGTTCCGACAGCACGTCACCGTCGAAATCGGTGTGGTAAAGCTCGATCAGCCGGCGCCGGTCGAAGGCGTTGATCTGCTCCAGAAGGTCGGCGATGTCGGCCGGGTGCAGATCGGCCATTTCCTGCAGCAGCAGGTCGCGGTCGCCCACGTCCACCGCGTAGATGATCCGCGCCACGGCCTGCGGGTTCAGCGAATAGGCGCTGTCCTCGCGCTCGGCCTCGGGCTCCGCCAGGTTTTCGTTCTCCGCCATGACCGCCTCCGCCGTTGCGCCCTGCGGGCAGGATTAATCAAGCCGCGCGCGGAAAACAATCGCATTGCCGGATTTACCATCCGCCGCGCCCGGCCTATCGTCGCGCCCGACCCGCAACAGACCAATGCCGCCATGCCCGCAGACGAGATCCTCACAGGCCGCGTCCTGTCCTTTGCCGAAAGCCCCTTCGACGCCCCGCCCGAACAGGCCGCCTGCCTGCACGAGGCGGTGCTGATCCGCGACGGGCGGATCGCCGCGACCGGCGCGCTGGCCGACCTGCGCGCCAAAGCCCCCGGCGCGCCCGTCACCCGGCATGACGGGCGGCTGATCTGCGCGGGCTTCGTGGACGCCCATGCCCATTACCCGCAAACCGCGATCATCGCCAGCTGGGGCAAACGGCTGATCGACTGGCTCGAGGGCTACACCTTCCCCGAAGAGATGCGCCTTGCCGATCCAGCCTACGCCAGCGACATCGCCGGGCGCTATCTCGACCTGACGCTGGCGCATGGCACCACCACCGTGGCCAGCTTCTGCACCTCGCACGCCCACAGCGCCGATGCCTTCTTCGCGGCGGCGCAGGCGCGCGGTCTGCGCGCCGTGGCGGGCAAGACCTGCATGGACCGCAACGCCCCCGCAGCCCTTTGCGACAGCGCCCAAAGCGCCCATGACGACAGCGCCGCGCTGATCGCCCGCTGGCACGGAACCGGCCGGCTGACCTACGCGATCACCCCGCGCTTCGCCCCCACTTCCAGCCCCGATCAGCTTGCCGCGCTCGGCGCGCTCTGGGCCGCGCACCCGACCTGCCTCATGCAGA
>JAASSQ010000256.1 GCA_021767845.1 Roseovarius sp.
AGCACCAGCCGTTCGGGATCGTCGAGCGTGAACACCCGGTAGGGCACCCCCTGGCTCAGGCTCAGGCGCAGGGCCGCGCCCCCTTCTGCATCCACGATTTCGCTGCGCGCGGGATCGAGCCGCGCCAGCCCGCTGAAATCGCGATCCTGCGCCGCCGCCATGCCGGCCCAAAGCGCCAGTCCCGCCGCCAGACAAATCCTGATCATACTGCTCATCCGCCGTTTCCCGGTCTGTCCCTCGCAGGTTACACCAGCGGCGGCGCAGTTGCACAGCCCTTCATCTGGCAAAATACACCTCGGGGGAGTCGCGGCCACGGGCCGCGGCGGGGGCAGCGCCCCCTGCCCCGGCTCAGATCGCGCCGCGCCCGGCCATGAAGCGGCGCAGCCGCTCCAGCCCCTCTTCGATATCGACCGTGGCGCGGGCATAGGAAAACCGCAACGTGCCGCCGCCGCGCGCCGGGTCGAAATCCAGTCCCGGGGTCACCGCCACACCCGCCTGCTCGAGGATCTCGGCGGAAAAGGCGCGGCTGTCCCCGGTGATGTGGCTCACGTCGGCATAGACGTAAAACGCGCCGTCCGGCGGCGCGATCCGGTCGAACCCGGCCCGGGGCAGCCCTTCCAGCATCAGGGCGCGGTTGCGGCGATAGACGGCCATGTTGGCCTCCAGTTCATCCGCGCAGTCCATCGCCGCCAGCGCGGCCACCTGGCTGGCATGGGGCGGGCAGATGAACAGGTTCTGCGCCAGCCGTTCGATCACGCGGACATGATCCTCGGGCACCACCATCCAGCCGACGCGCCAGCCGGTCATGCTGAAATACTTGGAGAACGAGTTGATGACATAGGCCTCGTCCGACAGCTCCAGCGCGGTGACGGCCTTGGCCTCGTATTCGATGCCGTGGTAGATCTCGTCGCTGATGAAGCTCGCGCCCTCGACGTGCGCCGCCTCCATCAGCGCGCCCATCTCGGCCCGGCCCAGCATGGTGCCCGACGGGTTGGCCGGGCTCGCCACCATGAGTCCCGCCAGGTCGCGCCCCTCCAGGTCGGCCGGCGTGGGCTGCAAGCGGTTCTCGGGGGCGGTCTCGATATCCACCGGCACAAGGTCCAGCGCGCGCAGGATCTGGCGATAGCTGGGATAGCCGGGCGCACCGATGCCGACCCGCTCGCCCGCGTCGAACAGCGCGGTGAAGGCCAGGATGAAGGCCCCCGACGACCCCGGCGTGATCACCACCCGCTCGGGGTTCAGGTCCACGCCGTACCACTCGCCGTAAAGCCGCGCTATGCGCTGGCGCAGCGCCGGCAGGCCAAGCGCCACGGTATAGCCCATCGGGTCGTCCTGCATGGCGCGCGCCAGCGCCTGCCGCGCGGCCTCGGGCGCGGCGGTGCCGGGCTGGCCCACCTCCATATGGATGATATGCCGGCCCGCCTCCTCGGCGCGGCGCGCGGCCTCCATCACGTCCATCACAATAAAGGGATCGACCCCGGAGCGGCTTGAGTTTCGCATGTCTTTCTTCCTAGATTGGCCCTGCACGCGCCCCTTTCACTTGGAACAGGCCCCGCCGTCAATGCATCACCTCCGCGTCCTGGCCCTTTGCACGCTGATCGCAACGACGCTCGCCACGCCTGCCCGGGCGCTCACGCTGCTGCGCGATCCCGACATCGAACATGCGCTCAAGCAACTGGCCGAACCCGTCCTCAAGGCCGCGGGCCTCAGCCCGACGCGCACCGACATTCTGGTGATCGACGATGGCAGCCTCAATGCCTTCGTGGTCGATCGCGATCACATCTTCATCCATTCCGGCCTGCTGCTGAAGATGCAGACCCCCGCCATGCTGCAAGCGGTCATCGCGCACGAGGCCGCGCATATCGCCAATGGCCACCTGATGCGGCGTCCGGTCAACATGCGCAACGCGCGTACCGCCGCCGGTCTGGGCGCGGCGCTGGCCGCGGCGGCCGCCATCGCGTCGGGCGCGGGAGAGGCCGCCGGCGCGGCCGCCCTTGGCGTGCAGACCTCGGCCATGCGGCGGTTTTTCGCCCATACCCGGGCCGAGGAGAACGCCGCCGACCAGTCCGGGGTGCGGTACCTCGCCACCGCCGGGATCGACCCGCAGGGCGCCGTTCAGGTGATGGACATCTTTCGCGGACAAGAGGCGCTCAGCCGCTACCGGCAGGACCCTTACGCGCGCACCCACCCGCTCTCGGCCGACCGCTTCCGAGTGGTCAAACGGCTGGCCGACGCCTACGCGGGCAAGACCCGCGACAATGCCGCCGCAGCCTACTGGTTCGCCCGCGCCAAGGGCAAGCTGTCGGCCTTCCAGCGAGCCCCGAAATGGACGCTGACCCGCGCCGGCGAATTCGGCTACCCGGATGTCCGCCGGATGCGCGAGGCGATCGCCCACCACCGCCGCTCGCAAACCGAGCAGGCCGTCGCCGCCATCGACGCGGCCATCGCGCAGCGCCCCAAGGATCCCTTTCTCTACGAGCTCAAGGGCCAGATCCTGATGGAAAGCCGCCGGTTCCAAGCCGCCACCGCCGCTTATGGCCGCGCGGTCAACCTCGCGCCGAAAAACGCCTTGATCCTCGGATCTTACGGGCGCGCGCTTCTGGCCGAGGGGCAGATCGGCAAGGCTCAGGATTACCTTGAACAGGCCCGCGCCCGCGACGGGCGCGACGCCCGCGTGATGCGCGACCTGGCCGTGACCTATGCCCGGCAGGGCAACAAGGGCATGGCCTCGCTCGTGACCGCCGAACGCTACGCGATGACCGGCCGGCTGCAGGATGCCGGGCTGCATGCGCAACGCGCCTCTGACATGCTTCCGCGCGGCTCGACGGGCTGGCGCCGGGCGCAGGATGTGTTATCCGCCGCGCAAGCGGCCGAAAGGAAACGGAGATGACCCACATGAAATTCGCCCCCCTCACCGCGCTGGCCACGACGGCGGCGCTGGCCCTGCCCGCGCAGGCGCTCGACCTTCAGGACATGAGCGACGCCGAGCGCGAGGCCTTCCGCGCCGAGATCCGCAACTACCTGCTGGACAACCCGCAGGTCATCATGGAGGCCGTCGCCGTCCTCGAACAGCGCCAGGCCGAGGAACAGGCCCAGAACGACAAGGCCCTGCTCAAGGAAAATGCCGAGGCGATCTACAACGACGGCCACTCCTGGGTCGGCGGCAATCCCGAGGGCGACATCACCCTGGTCGAGTTCATGGATTACCGCTGCGGCTATTGCAAACGCGCCTTCCCCGAGGTCGAGGATCTGGTCGAATTCGACGGCAACATACGGTTCGTCATCAAGGAATTCCCGATCCTGGGCGAGCAATCGCTCCTCGCCTCGCGCTTCGCGATCGCCACGCTGCAAAAGGCCGGCGACGACGCCTACAAGCAGGTGCATGACGCGCTGATGACCTTCAATGGCGACATTTCCGACACCGCTCTGCGCCGCCTTGGCGAAGGCTTCGGGCTGGATGTGGACGCGATCATGGATCACATGGACAGCGACGCCGTGACCGAGGTGATCGCCGAAAACCGCGCGCTGGCGCAGAAGCTCAACATCACCGGCACGCCCTCCTTCATCATGGAGGACCAGATGCTGCGCGGCTACGTGCCGCTCGACGCCATGCAGCAGGTCGCGGCCCAGATCCGCGCCGAGTGATGCTCTTCCCGACGCGATCCGGGGGCCTGCCGTGCGCGGCGGGCCTTTTTCTCGCGGCCGCGGCCGCCGGCGGGGCGCTGGCCGATACGGATTTCACCGCGCTTGCCCCGACCGAACGGGCCATCTTCCACGCCGAAATCCGCGAGGCGCTTCTCGGTCTGCCGCGCGCCGCGCTGCCCGATGCGCCGCCGCCCGCGATCAACCTGTACCAGGACGCCATCGACCGCGATCTGGCCCGCCTCGCGGATCGCGACACCGCTCTCTTCGGCCCTCACCTGCCCGGCTTCGGCCCCGCCGATGCCGCGCAGCGCATCGCGCTTTTCACCGCGCCCGATTGCCCCGACTGCGCCCGCGCCGAAGCCGAGCTGCGCGCGCTGGCCGACACCTTCGATCTGCGCGTGACGCTGCTCGACATGGACACCCATGCCGATCTGGCCCGCGCACTCGAGCTGGATCTCGCCCCGTCCTACGTGCTGCCCGACATGATGCTGCGCGGCCATATCCCGCCCATCGTGCTGGAGCGATACCTGTCGGAGTGATCCCCGGCACCCCCATAACGGGAGTTGACACAAAACGAGAACATG
>JAASSQ010000257.1 GCA_021767845.1 Roseovarius sp.
GAACTCTTTGGTGATGCCGTTGCCGCCGTGGATCTGCACCGCTTTGCCGGCGATTTCGACGGCCATTTCGGTTGCATACCATTTCGCCATCGAGGTCTGGGTGTCACAGCGCACGCCCAGGTCCAGAAGTTGCAGCCCGCGCTGGCACAACAGGCGCGCGGCATCCAGGTGCGTGGCCATGTCGGCCAGGTAGCCTTGAATCAACTGGTGCCCGCCAATCGGCTTGCCATGCTGCTCGCGTTCCTGGGCATATTTGACCGCACATTCCAATGCCGCCTGACCAATGCCGATGCTGGTCAGGCCAACAAACACACGCGCGCTCTCAAACAGTTTCAACGTCTGGAACAGGCCGCCGCCTGCATTACCCAGAACATGCTCGGCGGTGGTTTCCGCCCGGTCGAAAAACAATTCACAGGTCGATGCACCGACAAGTCCCATCTTGCGCAATTCGCGGCTCTCATAGTTGCCGGTGTCGCGGTCGACGATGACCATGGAAATACCGTCGTCCAGATTGCAGACAACGATGGCGAAATCCGACTGGGCCCCATTGGAAATCCAGAGCTTCTGGCCAGTGACGAAAATCTTATCGCCCTCTCGGTCCGCACGTGTCTTGACCTCGCGTACGTTCGAACCGACCTCTGGTTCGGAAATACAGGTGGCACAGATCCGTTCGCTGCGCAGGAGCGGCTTCAGATAGGCCTCTTTCTGCGCCACATTTCCCAAGAGGTTGACCGCGAACACGGCATGACCCTGAATCAGCACCGCGATTGCCAGATCGGCCCATATCCGGGCCAGTTCCTCGTATAGGATGCCATAGGTCATGCGGTCGATTCCGGCACCGCCTTCCTCTTCGGGGATCAGGCCGCTGATCAGCCCGAATTCCTCGACCTTGGCGAACAGGGACTTCAGGGTTTTCGCATCGGGGGGGTGGCCGAGGTTCTCGTATTTCTCGGCCAGCGGCGCGAACTCTGCCTCGGCCATCTTGCGGAAGTTTTCCAGCAACATGCGTTGCTCATCTGTATAGATTGCCTGAGCGGCGGCGATCACGTTTTCCATGGTTCGTCTCCTTGTTTCAACGGCCCAGAATGATGACGCAGGCGGCCGCTTCTTCTACCCCGTGCAACCCCCCGCCGTTTTCGGCGATGGCATTCTTTGCCCCTTCGACCTGGCGCGCGCCAGCTTCGCCGCGCAGTTGCGTGACCAGTTCGAAAACCTGCCCTATCCCTGTGGCACCGACCGGGTGGCCCTTGGATTCCAACCCGCCCGAGGGGTTCACCGGAATGCGTCCGCCGATCTTTGTCTCGCCGCGCAGACTGGCGGGACCGCCCTCGCCGAATTCGACAAATCCGAGGTTCTCGATCTGGATCACTTCGCCCACGGCCGTGGCGTCATGCACTTCGGCCACCGATATATCCTCGGGGCCGATCCCGGCCTGTTCATAGGCCTCAAGCGCGGCAAGCCGGGTCAGGTGGTTCTTGTAATCTTCCGGCGGACGATCGGTGCCCGAGCGCAGGATCGCGGCCTTGACCTTGATCGCGCGCGCGGGATCTAGGCCCAGACGTTTTATCCCCTCGCCGGTGCATAAAACGGCCGCAGCGGCCCCGTCCGAGATCGGGGCGCACATCGGCAGGGTCAGCGGATAGGTGATCGGCGGCGCGGCCAATACCCGATCGACGCTCATGGCTTCTCGGTATTGCGCCAGTGGATTATGCACGGAATGCGCATGGTTCTTGGCGGCGACGGCGGCGAACTGTTCCTGAGTTGTGCCAAAGGTCTTCATGTGCAGCCGGGCGAAGCCTGCGTAGACATCCATGAACACGCTGTAGGGCTTGGGCGATTTCGATCCTTCGGGTTCCTCGACCCCTGCACCCAGATCGGCCAGCCGTTGCGCGACCTCTTCGCTGTTGCTGACGTCCCAGCCGCTGTCGAAGGCCGAAAACATCAACGCACGGTCGTCAGAATACATCTTTTCGGCGCCCACGGCGAGACAGCAGTCGCCATTGCCGGCCTTGAGGAAATCGACTGCCAGTTTGAACCCGGTCGAGGCGCTGGCGCAGGCGTTTTCGACATTCACCACCGGAATGCCCTGAATGCCCATTTCACGCAGCGCGATTTCGCCGCGGATCATGTGCTGGCCCTCCATGTGGCCCTGCACCGCGTTCGAGAAGAATGCGCCGTCGATACGATCTGCCGTCACTCGGGCATCGGAAAGCGCGGCGGCGACGGCCTCGCCGGTCATGTCCTTGATGGTTTTGTCCCGGAACTTTCCGAACGGCGTCATCCCGACGCCAACGATGTAAATGTCCTGCATCGTTTGTCCTCCTGACCTAGTATCCGCGAAACTGCGGTTTTCGTTTTTCATTGAACGCCGACAGACCCTCGTGCATGTCCCAGGATCGCATGTGCGCGCGCAGGTTCAGCATCTCTTCGGAAAGCGCGGCGGTTTCGTCCACGTCCAGCGACCGATTGGCAACCGTCTTCATGCGGCGTAAGACCGCCGGGCTTTTTTCTGCCAGCCTGTCGGTAAAGGCCTGCACCGCTTGTCGCAGGTCTTCGTCCGCGACGACCTTGTTCACCAGTCCCCAGTCCATCATGTCCCGTGCCGAAACGTTCTCGCCCGAGAACAGCAGGTATTTCGCGCGGTTCAGGCCAATCCTACGCGGCAGGATCGCCGCACCGCCGGCCCCGGGAAAGACGCCAAAGTTGGAATGTGCGTCGCCCAGTTGCGCGCTTTCGGCGGCAAAGACCAGATCGCAGGCCATCACCATTTCCAAACCGCCCGCCATCGCCAGCCCGTTCACTGCGGCGATCACCGGTTTCGGGCCATGTCGCATCAGCCCAAACGTGTGATCGACAAGATCCAGAAGATCCGGCTCGCCTGGTGCATGTTTGGCGCCAGCAACTTCTTTCAGATCGGCACCGGCGCAGAATGCCCGGCCAGAGCCGGTCAGGACAATTGTACGCACCCCATCGTCGGCCAGCGCCGATTCCAGTGCTGCCGCCATCTCGCGCAGCATCTGCGTTGACATTGCGTTGAGCTGTTCGGTGCGCTGGAAGGTAATCCATTCAGTTTTTTCGACCCGCTCAACGAATAGCGTCTGCTTTGCTTCACTCATGCTAAGCTCCTGATAATTATACATATTATTGGTTTTTCGCCTTGTCTTTTGCGGCGATTTGCGCTGCACTCGGGCGGACCCGCACGTGGAAAACAAAAGAGCTGGAGATTGATATGAGCACTACACCCCTGGCCGGCCTGAAAATTCTCAGCCTTGCCGAACAGTTTCCCGGTCCCTATGCCACAATGCTGTTGTCCGACATGGGAGCCGAGGTGATCATGATCGAACGACCGGGTGTCGGCGATCCGGCCCGGCAATTTCCGCCCTTGTTCCGGGCACTGAACCGAGGCAAGCGCAGCGTTGCGTTGGATCTGAAATCGGCCGAGGGGCTGGCACGGTTTCGCGAACTGGCCAAGGAATCGGATGTCATCGTCGAAGGGTTCCGCCCTGGCAAGCTTGCGGCCTTGGGTGCCGGTTTCGAGGACATGCGTCGTGTCAACTCGCGGCTGGTTTATGTATCGATTTCGGGTTACGGGCAGGACGGCCCCTATCGTGACAGGGCTGGCCATGACCTGAGCTATGAAGGGGTTGGCGGTTTGCTGGCCGATCAGGCCGATGCAAAGCAGCCCGGCCCTGTGCCGCCGATCCCCCTTGCGGATGTTGGCGCGGCGTTGTTCGCGGCGATCGCAATCCTGTCGGCGGTGGTGTCGAGCCAGCGCACAGGGCAGGGGCGTTACGTGGACGTGTCCATGTCGGATGCGGTGGTTTCGATGTTGACCGCATTCCTCGTTCCCGCCGCCAATGGAACACCGCTGGGCGAATTTATCGCCGAGCCGGGCTATGGCGTGTTCACCTGCAAAGACGGCAAGCTCTTGACCTTGTCCATCGCGCATGAGGACTGGTTCTGGAAACCGTTCTGCGATGTGATCAACAGGGCGGATCTTGCGCCGTTGACAGGCCGCGACCGTGTCGCCCGCAAGGCCGCGCTGCGCGAAGAAATCGCGGCGATTTTGGTCAACAAGACGCGCGCCGAATGGGGCGACCTTCTGGATAAGGCGGGGGTGCCATGGGGTCCGGTCAATTCCCTGGTCGAAACGTTGGACGACCCCCATGTGCGTGCGCGCCAGCTGCTGCGCAAGATTACGCATGACGGCGGCAAGGCCGAGA
>JAASSQ010000258.1 GCA_021767845.1 Roseovarius sp.
CCATCGGCCAGATCGACCTCGATCTCGTCCTCGTCCTTGACCTTGGCGACCTTGCCGATCAGGCCGCCCTGGGTGACCACCTGGTCGCCGCGGCGCAGGGCCTCGACCATGGCCTTGTGTTCCTTCAGGCGTTTCTGCTGCGGACGGATCAGCAGGAAATACATGATCGCGAAGATCAGGATGAGGGGAATGAACTGTCCTAGGGCTTCCATCGGGATTTTCCTCTGTTTCAAGGGGCCCGGAGGCCCTGCCGAATTGGAGCGGAACCTATGGCCGGTGCAGGCCATTTGCAAGGCGGCAAATCGGCGTCGGTACAACGTCGGTATCACGTCGGTATAACGTCGGTGCGACCGTGCGTTGCGTCGGGTGCGGCCCGGACGGACAAACCCGCCCTACACCCCGCCGGATTTCTGGTGCATAACCCCGCGCAAAGCGATTCAGACCTGTCCGAGGACCAAAATCATGCACGACATCCGCGCGATCCGTGAAAACCCCGATGCCTTTGACGCCGCCATGGCCCGTCGCGGGATCGAGAACGCCTCGGCCGAGATCCTTGAACTGGACGAGGCGCGCCGCGCCCGCATCCACGCCGCCGAAACCGCGCAGGCCGACCAGAACAAGGCCAGCAAGGAAGTGGGCGCCGCCAAGGCGCGCGGCGACGAGGCCGAGTTCGAGCGCCTGCGCGCACTGGTCGGTGAGAAGAAGGCCGAGGTGGCCGAAATGCAGGCCGAGGCCAAGGAGCTGGACCAGCAGCTTGCCGATCTGCTGATGCGCCTGCCCAACCTGCCTATGGACGATGTGCCCGAGGGCGAGGACGAGAAGGACAACGTGGAAATCCATCGCTGGGGCACGCCGGCCGATCTGGATTTCGCACCGAAAGAGCATTTCGAGATCGCGGGCGTGAAACCCGGCATGGATTTCGAGATGGCCGCCAAACTGAGCGGGTCACGTTTTGTCGTTCTGCAAGGCGCAATGGCCCGCATCCATCGCGCGCTGGCCCAGTTCATGATCGACACCCATGTCGAGGAAAACGGCCTGCTGGAAACCTGGACCCCGGTTCTGGTGCGCGACGAGATGATGTATGGCACCGGCCAGTTGCCGAAATTCGGCGAAGACAGCTACAAGACCACGAATGGCTGGTGGCTGGTGCCGACGGCCGAAGTGACCCTGACCAACCTGGTGAACGGCGAAACCGTGGAGGAAGCGGCCCTTCCCCTGCGCTATGCCGCCCATACCCAGTGTTTCCGCTCGGAAGCGGGCAGCGCGGGCAAGGACACGGCGGGGATGCTGCGCCAGCACCAGTTCGAGAAGGTCGAGATGGTCTCGATCACCCATCCCGACCGCTCGCGCGATGAGCTGGACCGGATGACGGGCTGCGCCCAAGGTATCCTGGAAAAGCTGGGCCTGCCCTACCGGACCGTCGTGCTGTGCACCGGCGACATGGGCTTCGGCGCGCGCCGCACCCATGACATCGAGGTCTGGCTACCCGGACAGAACACCTATCGCGAGATCAGCTCGGTCTCGGTCTGCGGGGATTTCCAGGCGCGGCGCATGAATGCCCGCTTCAAGCCCGAGGCCGGAGGCAAGCCGCAATTCGTGCACACGCTGAACGGATCGGGGCTGGCCGTGGGGCGCTGCCTGATCGCCGTGCTGGAGAACGGCCAGCAGGAAGACGGGTCGGTCAAGCTGCCAGAGGTGCTGCACCCCTACCTGCGCGGCAAGACCATGTTGCAGGCGGACGGCACGCTGGCCTGAACCGCAGGCCGCGGACCCAAATCAGGCTGACGCATCGCCGGCCGGTCCGGCCTTGGTGTCCTGCGGCGTGAAGGACGCGCAAAGCTGTCCGATCTCGAACGGGGCGAGACTGGCGCCGACACAGGCGCAATAGGCGTTCTCGCCCCGCGCCTCGTAATGGTTGCAATTCGCGCATGTTCCGATGGCCGGGCTGCCGCGCGCCCCGGCCAGATGCGCCGCCAAATCCGGCAACAGGCGGGCGAGCGCGGCGCGGTCACCTGGCGACAGCGTGTCGAGCGCGGCCATCAGGTGGCGCAGCGGATCGCGGCGCAGGAGCGCCCGGCCCTCTTCCGTCGGTTCGAACAGCACGCTGCGGCGGTCTGTGTCTGATTTGCGCCGCTCCAGCAGGCCGCGCGCCTCGAGCGTCTTGAGCGTCTGCGAGGCGGTGCCGCGCGTGGTGGCCTGAAAACTGGCAAAGGCCGAGGGCGTACGCGAGCGGCGGTTGGCCCGCGCGAAAAAGCGCAGCGCGGTCCATTGCGCGGCGGTCAGCGGGCTGCCCTCGGCGTCTTCGCCACGGGCCGAACGGCCCACATGCACCAGCAATTCGGCCAGCACGTCGGCGCCGGCGTCGGGATCGGTCGGGTGTGTCATGGCCATGTGATAGCGAATCGAAACTGGTTTGACCAGACGCGGCTTGCCCCCTATAGTTTTGAATCGAAACCATTTGTACCAACACCCCCGGTCAGGCCCGAGATGAACAAACCCTTCACCCCCAACCGCACGGCCCGCCCCGCCAGGCCGGATGACCCCGTGATGCTGACGGCGGAGGAGGAAACCGCCCTTGCCCGCGCCTGGCGCGACAAGCGCGACGTGGTCGCGCGCAACCGGCTGGTTTCGGCCTTCGAGCCGCTGGTTCACAAGATGGTCTGGCGCTTTACCAAGACGCGGTCGGACGCCAATCCCGACCTGTTGCAGCAGGCCTTCATCGGGCTGATGCGCGCCGCCGACGGGTTCGACCCCGACCGAGGCGTGCGGTTTTCGACCTATGCCGCCTGGTGGGTGCGCGCCGAGTTGCAGGATTACCGGATGCTTAACTGGTCGCTGGTGCGGCGGGGCCGGTCGGCCAAGGCGCGGCGGGCCTTCTTCCAGCTTGGAAAGGTCGAGCAGGCCTTGCCCGAAATCCCCGGCGAGACCGTCCGCGCACGCGACGAACGCATTGCCGAGGAATTGGGCTGCACCTTGCGCGAGCTTGACGAGATGCGCGCGCAGTTCACGCGCGGCGACAGTTCGCTGCACCGTCCGGTTGACGAGAGCGGCACCGAGGCGCTGGAGCTTTTGCCCGACACCGGATGCGACGTGGAGGCCGATGTCGCGGCGCGGCATGACCGGGACGTGCTGCGCGCCACGATGATCCGGCATTTCGGCGCCCTGCCCGATCGCGAGCGCACCATCGTCGTGGCCAATGTCATGCAGGATCCGCCGATGACCCTGAACGAGTTGGGCGAGGTCTACGGGATTTCGCGCGAACGGGTCCGGCAATTGCGCGACCGCGGGCTGGAACGGCTGCGCGACACTCTGCGCAAATCCGATCCGGGCATGTTCAACGCGCTTTGAACCGGCGCCGGGATCATTCGGCCGGGATGGCGCCCTGCCCGATCCGCCGGGGCGGAAACGGCACCAGGCGCTCGGCCTTTTCATCCCAGAGCTTGAGCCGGAAGGCGCGCAGCGCCTCGGGCCAGCGGATGACATCGTGGCATTTCAGCGCGTCGGGCAGCTTTTTCTGGCAGCGGCGCAGGCGATAGGACGGGATGCCGGGATTGAAATGGTGCAGGTCGTGATAGGCGATGTTGCCGGTGCCCAGATCCCACAGCCATCCCAGATCGAGCGAGCTTGACCCCTCCAGCGTGGCCTTGCGGAAATCAAGCTCGGGTTTGCGGTCCCAGTAGGTGTCCTCGAAATTGTGCTGCAGATAGACAAGGAACACCCCGATCACGCCGGCCAGAACCGCGCTCAGCCCCCAGATGGCGAGGGCCGGCCAGCCGAACCCGGCCCAGATCGCGCCCAGGAACCCGGCGACGGCGATGTTATGCGCCAGCACGCCCCACGGCCCCACCTTCATCGTGTTGCGCGGCCAGCGATAGGCGACGAAATAGGCGTAAATGCCGCCAAGCGACAGCATGATCGCCGGGTTGCGGTAAAGCCGGTACCACAGGCGCGTCCAGCGTGAGGCGGCATCCCATTCCGCCAGGGTCATGGTATAGACCTCGGTGGTTTCGCGGTGGTCGAGATTGCCCAGGTAGGCGTGGTGCTGGTTGTGATTGTATTGCATCACGCGATAGGGCGTGAGCGACGGCACCGACAGAAGATGCCCCGCCAGATCGTTGAGCCGTTTGGAGGCGAACAGAGAGTAATGCCCGCAATCGTGCTGCAGCACGTAAAGCCGCACCGAGGCGAAGGCCAGCACCACG
>JAASSQ010000041.1 GCA_021767845.1 Roseovarius sp.
CCCGGATCAGACGCGCGCTCGGCCAAAGAACCCCTCGCCGTTTTTCACCATCTTTTCGATCAGGGGATGCGGTGTCCAGACGTCCGGCGCCAGCGGCGCGAGGCGTTTCATGCACCGCAGCAAGGGCAACAGGCCCGACAGATCCGCCCGGAACAGTGGCCCGCCCCGCTCGGGGTCGAATCCCAGCCCCCGCACGGCCACCACATCGAGGTCCGAGGCCCGCTGCGCCACCTTGTCAGACAGCAGGCGCGCCGCCTCGTTCGCCAGCGCCGCGTGCAAGGCCACCGCCGGGTCGATGTCCGAAACGCCGCTGCCCCGCGCCTCCACCCAGGCCAGCACGGCGCGATCTTCCTGCTTGTCGCGGCCTTCGGGATAGACATAGATGCCACGGCCCGCCCCGCGGCCCGTCGCGCCGGACGCGATGCGGGCGGCCAAAAGCGAGCCCTGGGCGGCGGTGCTGCGCTCCTCCAACCGCGCCAATAGGTCCAACCGCGCCTGCACCACCTGCAGGCCTTCGGCATCGGCGGTCTCGAACGGGCCGGCCGCGAACCCCAGATCCCGCGCGGCGGCGTCCACTGCATAAGGCGACACGCCCGCCCCCGTCAGGGCCAGAGCGCCCCGCAAAAGCGCGGCCTGCAGACAATCCCCCAGGCTGCCCGCGCGGCCCGAACAGCGCACGACCGTGCGCCGCATTTGGCCGAACAGGGCGACGAGGGTGGCCACGGCCTCGGGGCGGGCGCCTTCCGGCACCAGAACCTCGGCCAGACGCGTGGCTTGCACCGGCCGGTAGGGGCGCATCCCGACGATGCACCCGTCAAGGGTTGGCAGATCGAGCCTGCGCTGCGAAATCTGGGGGGTTGTGCCGAGAACGGCCCAAGCCCCGCTTTCGGTCAGGGCCGGCGCGATGCCGGAGGCTCCTGCCCCGCCACTGTCGATCACCATGTCGGCCGGCGGCGCGGCGGCGGCCTCGGGCAACACGGACAGACGCCCCAGCCGCGCATCGCGCCCGGCCGCATCCAGCCGCCCGCGCGCAACCGCGTTGTCGTAAATACGCTGGACATGCGCGGCCACGGCAGCCGTATCATCGCGGGCCGGTGCCAGCAGGTTCACCTCTTTCCCGGCATCCAGAAGCGTCACGGCAAGTTCGGCCATGATCGCCCCGCCCCCCAGCAGTACCACGCGACCGGGCGGCGTGATGGTGCCTGCCCGGCCCTGTTCGGGCATGATGGCGGCCCGTTTCTCGGCGGTGAAAAGATGCCGGCGCGCGCGCGCCTGCGGGGTTGCGACGCGATCCTCGAAAACCGCCGCCTCCAGTTCCAGCCCGCGATCGAAGGGCAGCAGATGCGCGGCCTCGATGCACCGCAGCAAATCCGCCTCGGCCCCCTGCCCGTCCCCCAGCCGAGAGGACACGACCGCCACCGCCCGCTGGTACCCCGCCGGGTCCGAGAACCCGCGCACCATGTCGCATGTGCGCCGCCACGCGCCCTTGTCGGCCAGGCCGCGCGCCAGGTCCAGCGCCGAGGGCAACACGTCCCCATCAACCAGGCGGTCGCTGATCTTGGCAATCCTTGGGTTCTCGGCCGCCACAGCCTGCCCCGACAGCATGAACTCCAACGCGGCCTGTGCTCCGATCAGTCGCGGCAGGCGCTGCGTCGCCCCGCCCGAGGGCACGAGGCCAAGGGCGATGTCCGGCAAGGCCAACCGGGTGCGGCGTTCTGTGACCCGCGCGTGGGCCGCAAGGGCCAGTTCAAGCCCCGCACCGAAGGCCGATCCGTGCAGCGCCGCGACCACCGGCTTGCGCGCATCCTCGATCCGCCGGCACAGTTCCCCGACCCGTGGCGGCGCCAGCGGTCCATCATATTCGGTGATATCGACGCCCGATGAAAACCCGGCCCCCGCGCCTTGCAGGACCACCGCGCCCACGGCATCGTTTGCGAAAGCGTCGGAAAGCGCCTCGTCCAAGGCGCGGCGCAGGCTGGGGGCCAAGGCATTGGCCACCGGACGGTCCAGTGTGAGTATGGCGACACCGTCGCGCAGTTCGGTCCGCAATTCAGCCGTCAATCCGCCCCCCGCCAGTGGAAAATCGCGATCGCTGTCCAGCAATTACTACGCGGAACCCCGCCACTTGCAAGCGCCGGGCGGCAGCGCGGGCCGGATCACACCGGCATGTTGTCGAATTGCGCCTCGATATTCTCGTTGACGAGTTCGTCATGAAGATCGCGGATCTCGGCCGGCACGGTCATTTCCGCTTCGGTCACTTCCTGTATGAGCCGCGCCAGAACCGGCTCGTAGCCGGGCCGGGCGTCAGGGTCCGCGGCCTCGATCTCGGCTTTCAACTCCTGCATCCGGGTCTCAAGATCGGCCATGATGGTCTCCTCCTCTGCGTTGCGGCCGGCGCTTCGGGGCCTCGGGCCGCGGGTTTCGTCCGTGACGGGACAGGCTGCACATCAGAACGTGGGGCTATGCACCGGAAGCGCAATCCTTGCACAGCGGTGTTTCGGGCAGAACCTCCAGCCTTTCAGCCGAAATCTGCTCACCGCAGCGCACGCAAATGCCGTAGCTGCCGTCGCGCATGCGTTGCAGCGCGGCCCGGATGCGCGCGATTTCCTCCTGCCCGCTCTGGCCCAGATGCTCCAGCACCTCGTCGCCCTCGCGCTCGATGGCCGCATCGTCCCAATCCTTGGAATGCGGCGCGTCCAGCTCGCTTTCGATCTGGTGCAGGCGGCTGTCCAGTTCCGACAACCTCGACAAAAGTGCCTTGCGATATGACTCGATAGATTCCATTGCATTCCTCCGTCAGCGCCCGCCACCTTGCCACGGCTCAGGGCCGCCATCCTTGATGCAAGTCAACACAAGGCCCCCTGTCCCGTGCCAGACTGCGCCCGCGCCCCAAACCACGGAGGATCAAATGTCACCAGAGGTCACGGCTTTCTTCGAGCCCAACACGAACACGATTTCCTACGTCGTGCGCGATCCATCGGGCCGCGCCTGCGCGGTGATCGATTCGGTGCTCGATTTCGATTACGCGTCCGGCCGCACCGATACCCGCTCGGCCGAAGAGATCATCGCGTTCATCCGTGCCCATGACCTCGAGGTGCAGTGGCTGCTGGAAAGCCATGTCCATGCGGACCACCTGTCCGCCGCGCCCTACATCCAGCAGGAGATGGGCGGCAAGATCGGGATCGGCGAAAAGATCCGCGTCGTTCAGGACACCTTCGGCAAGGTGTTCAACGAAGGCACCGAATTCCAGCGCGACGGCTCGCAGTTCGACCGGTTGTTCACCGAGGGCGACAGCTTTCACATCGGGCAGCTGCGCGGCGACGTGCTGCACACGCCCGGCCACACGCCGGCCTGCCTGACCTATGTGATCGGGGACGCGGCGTTTGTCGGCGACACGATCTTCATGCCGGATTTCGGCACGGCGCGCTGCGATTTCCCCGGCGGGTCTTCAGGCACGCTTTACGAGTCCATCCAGAAGATCCTGGCCCTGCCCGATGAAACCCGCATCTTCGTGGGGCATGACTACAAGGCACCGGGGCGCGAGGACTACGCCTGGGAAACGACCGTCGGCGAGCAGAAGGCACGCAACGTCCATGTGGGTGCCGGGCGAAGCCGCGACGAGTTCGTCGAGATGCGCGATGCGCGCGACGCCACGCTGGCCATGCCCAAGCTCATCATCCCGTCGCTGCAGGTCAACATGCGCGCCGGCCAGATGCCCCCCGAGGACGAGCAGGGCGACGTGTTTCTCAAGGTGCCCGTGAACAAGCTTTGATTGCCGCGCGCGCCTCAGGGCGTGACCGCGGGCGGCTTCTCGCTCTTGGTGCTGGTTTTTGGCGCACCGGTGTCGGGCGCGGACGGCCCTGCCAGTTCGGGGGGATCGTCGGCTGGCCGGTCCGGCCGATCGGTTTCACTGGCGCGCTCGGGCACCGTCGGCGCGGGGCGGTCCGCCCCCGGCGCAGCGCCCCGTTGCGCTTCGCCGGCCTCGCCCTCATCGCTGCCGCGCGGCACTGCAGGTTTTGCAGGCGGGCCCAACAGGCGTACCGCGCGCCAACCATGCACCTGCCCCAGTTTGGCCGCCGTCACCACATGCTGCCCGGCCGCCAGAAGCTGCGTTTCGGCCAAAGCCTCGGCCGGAATGCGAAGCCGTATCCCCGGCGCGAAGGCGCACACCTCTTTCAGCGGCAGCGACAGTCGCGCCAGCACCGCATCCAGCATCGCGGGCGCATTGAGCGCATTGGCCCGCAAACTCGACGAAGGCTCGGCTTCGCTCCCGTTTGCCCCGGCCCTGGAGGGCTCCGGCTCGCGGGGCAGGATCACGCGCAATTCGCCGGTCTTGGCCGCCTCTCCCAGTTCGGCTGTGATTCGGAACAGGTCATAGTCCGGCGCCTCGAGCGACAGGGCGAGCGTTCTGGCATCCTCGACCCGGTCGGCGAACCGCCATGCCCGCGCGACATGGTCCTCCGTCGCGTTGTCCAGGTATTCGTCGAAATATCCTGTCATGGCGTCGATCACCGGCGCGGTCATGGCGGCGTCGGTTGGCGTGACCGGGCGCTCTGGCGCCTCGCCCGGACCGACCGCGCCTGTCGTCTGCACCTCGATCAGCGCCGACAGCATCTGGATTTCCAGATGCATCGCGCCGCGCCGCCCGCCCTGCCCGTCAAGCAACACCAGGAGACCCGGCTCCGACAGTTCTTCGCGCAGACCCGCCTGCGGCAGCGCGGTCTGCTGGACGGTCGAAACCGTGACCGCAAGGCCCAGCACCTTGTCCGCGGCCTTGGTCAGCGACAGGCGCAGCGCCTTGGCCGGCGACATCGCACGGGCGTCGAAATCCTCACGCCCGACCCGTGCCTTGCGATGAATGATCGACTTCGCCGCCTGCTTCGCCATACCGTATGCTTCTGACCTTCGTTCCCGCTGCCCGGACCACGCACACTCTAGCCTGCGCATCGTTACCAACTGATTTACGCGGGAACGCTGCGCGGCGTGGCGGCGACATCCGGCAGGGTCACTCGGAACGCCGCGCCCGACTGGCCGGGCAGATAGGCGATCGTACCGCCCAGGCGGGCCATGATCTCGCGACAGATGGCCAGGCCCAGCCCGGCCCCCCCGGCCTTGGTCTCGCCGATGCGCGAGAACTTCTCGAAGATGACCGATTGCTGGTCGGTGGGGATGCCGCTGCCGTTATCGACGAAGTCGATCACCACGTCGCCCCCTTCGCGCTTGGGCCTGATCGACAGGGCCGGCCGCTCCGCGTCGCAATACTTGCGCGCGTTCGAGATCAGGTTGATGAACACCTGCGCCAGCCGGTCGAGATCCGTCATCAGCATGACATCCTCGGCGCTGCGGTCGCGCACGATCTCGAAATCGCCGGACGATCCGCCCGCCGCCGCCACGGCCCGGTCCAGCAGGTCGCTGAGCCGCCCCGACTGCCGGTTCAGCACAACCTGCCCGTTCTCCAGCACGCTCAGGTCCAGCAGATCGTCCAGAAGGCGGGTCAGCCGGATCGCCTCGTCATGGATGATGGCGGCGTATTTGCTTTTCTCGGCTCCGTCCAACCCGTCCGAATCGCGCAGGATTTCCGAAAACGCCCGGATCGAGGTCATCGGCGTGCGCAGCTCGTGGCTGATCTGGCTGAGGAAGGCATCCTTCTGCACCGACAATTGAGTCAGTTTCCGGTTGGCCTCGCGCAATTGCCGGGCCGTGCGCTCCTGCTCTTGCGTCTTGGCCTCCAGACGGCTGGAATATTCCATGATCTGCGCGGTTTCATCGGCCACGGCCAGCAGGTCTTCCACTGACACCGTCGCGCCCCCCACGATCTGCGAGATCATGGCATGGGCCGTCGCGGCCCCCACCGACCCCGACAGTGCGCGTTCCAGTTCCTGCAGGAAATCGGGTGTGGGCTCGGGCAGGTATCCGCCAAGCCCCTGGTTGCGCGCGGCCGCCGCGAACAGGGCCTGCGCCTCGCGCGCGCCCATGATCCGCTGCGACATGATCATCAGGTCCTCGCTCCGCGCCAATCCGCCCGACCAGCCCGGCGTGGTGCCGGAATGCTCGAACACGTTGACGAACTGCGCGCCCTGCAGACGCTCGACCGGGCGCGGGAAACTGATCAGCGACACCAGCACGAAGACCACCGTGTTGAGCAACATGCTCCACATCACCGCGTGCACCAGCGGGTCCATCCCCTCGGCCCCGAACAACGCCTGCGGCCGCAGCCAGCCCTGTCCGAACAGCCCGTGATCGAAGACCGATTGCGGCAGGATCGCCGATGGCCCGAAACTGGGCAGGAACAGGCAGTAGAGCCAGACGAGGAACCCCACGCCAAGCCCCGCCAGAGCGCCGGTGCGATTGGCCGCGCGCCAGAACAGCCCGCCCATCAGCGCAGGCAGAAACTGCGCCACACCGGCAAAGGACACCAGCCCGATCGCGGCCAGCGCCGTGCCCCCGCCCGACAGCCGGAAATAGAGATATCCCAGCAGCACGATCCCGCCGATCGACAGCCGCCGCGCCAGAAGCGCCACGTTGCGCACATCCCCCGACATCACCGCCGTGCCGCCGCTCATGTGCAGCCAGACGGGCATCACCACGTGGTTCGACACCATCGTGGACAGCGCGATCGCCGCCACGATCACCATAGACGTGGCCGAGGAGAAGCCGCCGATGAAGGACAGGATCGCCAGCCAGTCCCGCCCTTCCTGCAAGGGCAGCGTCAGCACGAAAAGATCGGGGTTCGCCCCCTCGGGCAGAACATCCAAGCCCACCGCGGCGATCGGCACGACAAAGAGGCTCATCAGCATAAGGTAGCCCGGAAAGGCCCAGGCGGCGGTGCGCAGATGGCCCTCGTCCTCGTTCTCCACCACCATCACCTGGAACATGCGCGGCAGGCACAGGAACGCCGCCGCCGACAGCATCGTCAGCCCGACCCAACGGCTGCCCGACTGCTCCCACGTGGAGATGGGCGAGGCGTCGATCCGGTCCAGCGTCGCGCCGATGCCGCCGCCCAGCCCCCACACCACGAAGACCCCGACCGCCAGCAGCGCGGCCAGCTTGACCACCGCCTCCAGCGCAATCGCCATGACCACGCCGTGATGCCGCTCGTTGGCATCCAGGTTGCGGGTGCCGAACAGGATGGTGAACACCGCCAGCCCCAACGCCACCCATAGCGCCGTGGCCTGCTGGTTGGGCAGATCGGTCGTCGTCGGATCGCTGGCCGCGAAGGTGGCGAAGGACAGCGTGACCGACTGCAGTTGCAGCGCGATGTAGGGCGTCGTGCCGATCACCGCCAGAACCGTCACGAACACCGCCAGCAGGTTCGACTTGCCATAGCGCGACGAGATCAGGTCCGCGACCGAGGTGATCCTCTGGCTGCGCCCGACCCGCACCATCTTGCGCAGGGTCCACCACCACCCGATCATCACCAGCGTCGGACCCAGATAGATCGTCAGATATTCCAGCCCCGACCGCGCCGCCGACCCCACCGCCCCGTAAAAGGTCCAGGCCGTGCAATAGATCGACAGCGACAGCGTGTAGATCACCGGCGAGCGCAGCCACGTGCCCCGCCCCCGCCGCGCCGCGCGATCCGCGGCGAAGGCGATCGCGAACAGGAACACCACGTAAAGCAGGCAGACCAGGATCAGGACGTTCAGGGTGGCCATTCACCGTCCCCCGGAGGACGGCGGATCCTGTGGATCGGACAGGTTGCGCGAAATCGCCGCTGCCACCGCGACAAGCACGATCCACGCCCCGAACACGAAGAACATCACGGCCGTGGTCGAGGTCTGGGGCTGGCCGTCCGACGGGTCCAGCCACAGAAGCGGCAGCATGAACAGGACCGCGCCGATCACCGGCAACAACCGCGCCGCATCCGCCATGCGCCTGCGCCGGTAGGTCCGCCGCTCAAGGAACACCGGACCCGGCTCGCGGCTCATGACGCCACCATGCTCCGCACCGCGTCCAGCACCTCGGCATTGGAAAACGGCTTGGTCATGTAGCGGCTGGCGCCCGACCGCTCGGCCATCTCGCGGTCCTTCTCCTGTCCGCGTGCGGTCAGCATCAGCACGGGGACGGACGCGAACTCCGCGTCCGAACGGATGTCCTGAAGAATGTCGAACCCGCTCCGGCCCGGCAGCATCACGTCCAGGATCACCAGGTCGGGCTGGCGGCCGCGCACGGCCTCCATCGCGTCATGCCCGTTGGAATGGGTTTTCACGTCCCACCCATCCCGCGACAGGATAAAGCTGATCGCTTCGATGATGTTCGGCTCATCCTCGATCAGAAGCACTCGTTTCTCCATTCAATCGGCCTCCCCTCCGATTGATCGCGGTCCTTGCCACCGCGCCTTTATCCGAAATGTCAGGTCAACTGTCAAAATCCGTCTGCCACGATCGAGGGCTCACGCCGCGCCGGGCAGTCCCGGATCGGGCAGATCCGGCAGCTCACGCCGACATCGCGCACCGGCGCGTCCGCCGCGCCGGGCGCATCGGGCAGGATCAGCATATGCGCCCGCATCAGCGCCGGGCGCTCGAAGGTGGCGGGCGCCCTCTGGTCGCAGGCCGCCAGCGCGCGCACCGTGTCGCCGCCGCGCCCCGCCTGCCGCAGGCGCGCGCGCAACGGGATCTGCGGCTGCCCCAGCACCTGGAACAGCGGCCAGAGCGCGCATCCCCCCGCATCCCGCGGCAGATCGAACCCGGGGAACGGGCGGCGAAAGGTCAGCACGCCCGCCGGATCGCAGATTACCAGCCCCACCTGCCCCACGTCGTCTTGCGTCATCGCCGCCAGCCGCCGGAAGACCAGCGGCAAACCGCAGCCGAACGCCTGGGCCAACGCCTCGGGGTCCGGGTCGCGGCGCAGGGCCTCGCGAAACGGGGCCAGCGGCAGCGCGGCCGCATCGGCGCGATACTGCTCCAGCGCATCGCGCGCCAGGCGCCGCGCGGCGTCAGTCGCCAAGTCCGGCGCGTCGGCGATCAGCGCCTCGATGGCGTCCTTGGCCCGGCGCCCCTGCTCAAGTTGCGGGAAATGGAACCCGTGCGCCGACAGGAAGGCCTGCAACTCGTCCTGCGGCGACTTGATCTCGGCCTCCGAACTGGCCGCGCCTTCCAGGTAGCGGACCAGCGCCTCGGCCCCTTCGGCCAGCCTGCGGCTATCCTCGTTGATGTTGCGGTGAAAGCGGCTTTGCCACTCGGGTTCCAACTTCTCGGTCTCCACCAGGATCGACGAGGTGGACCGGATCGCGGTGACCGAGGAAATCACCTCGTGCAGCGAATCCGCCAGATGCGGGTCATGCGCCAGCCGGTCAGTCAGGGTTTCGACCGTGCGCTCCAGGTCGGCCGCGCGCCCCTGCAACCCGACCAGAAGCTGCGCCCAGCCGGGAAACCGGCCCGCGAACTCCTCGGTCCGGTCGGTCTCGGCGCGGCTGCCTTGCTGCGCGCCGGCGGCCTCCTGCAGCCCGGCGATCAGCGCCGCCTCGGCCCCCTCCGACAGGGTCGCGGGTTCCACCTCCAGCGCCTCGGCCAGCTTGATCAGCGTCTTGCCCCCGATTCTGCGACGGTTGTGCTCGATCAGGTTCAGGTAGGAGGGCGAAATCCCGACCCGCCGCGCCAAATCGGACTGGCGGATACCGTTCATCACCCGTCTTTCGCGGATCCGGGTGCCGATCATCGAGCTTTCCGGCATGGAAATTTCCCTGCGATTCACGCCGCTTCCGTGGCGTCACTTCAAAAAATTTACTGAATCGTAGCGCCGCCTGTCTAGTTTTTTACAAAAAAATCGTTCCCAGAAAAGCAGTTGTTGCGTAATTTTCTTAGCTCTTGCGATAATGCGTTTGCACGTTTGTGCGATTTGGGGGCCCGCGCAGAGGAGGCGCATCCCCCGATCATTTCTTTATGGGAGGATATCAATGTCCAAGAGCAACCTGACTCGTCGTGGCCTGCTGAAGACGAGCGCAATCGCCGGCGCCGGCGTGGCGCTTCCGACGATTTTCACGTCGTCGGCCAACGCCTTCACGAACGAGCCCACCGGCTCCACCGTCACGCTTGGCTTCAACGTGCCGCAGACCGGCCCCTATGCCGACGAAGGCGCAGACGAGCTGCGCGCCTATGAGCTGGCGGTCGAGCACCTGAACGGTGGCGGCGACGGCGGCATGATGAACACCTTCAGCTCCAAGGCGCTGAAAGGCAACGGCATCCTGGGCAAGAAGGTCGAATACGTCACCGGCGACACCCAGACCAAATCCGACGCCGCCCGCGCATCGGCCAAGTCGATGATCGAAAAGGACGGCGCCATCATGATCACCGGCGGCTCGTCCTCGGGCGTGGCCGTGGCCGTGCAGGCGCTCTGCCAGGAGGCCGGCGTGATCTTCATGGCGGGCCTGACCCACTCGAACGACACCACCGGCAAGGACAAGCGGGCCAACGGCTTCCGCCACTTCTTCAACTCCTACATGTCGGGCGCCGCGCTGGCGCCGGTGCTGGCCAACGCCTACGGCACCGACCGCAAGGCCTATCACCTGACGGCCGACTACAACTGGGGCTACACCACCGAGGAAGCGATCCGCGCCTCGACCGAAGCGATGGGCTGGGAAACGGTGGCCGCGGTGAAGACGCCGCTGACGCAGACCGACTTCTCCTCGTATATCGCGCCGGTCCTGCAGTCGGGCGCCGACACGCTGGTTCTGAACCACTACGGCGGCAACATGGTGAACTCGCTCACCAACGCCGTGCAGTTCGGCCTGCGCGACAAGCAGGTGAACGGCAAGGACTTCCAGATCGTCGTTCCGCTCTACTCGCGCCTGATGGCTCGCGGCGCCGGCGAGAACGTCAAGGGCATCTTCGGCTCGACGAACTGGCACTGGTCGCTGACCGACGAGGGCTCCAAGACCTTCGTCAAGTCCTTCGGCGAGAAATACGGCTTCCCGCCCAGCCAGGCGGCGCATACCTGCTACGTGCAGACGCTGCTTTATGCGGATGCCGTGGAACGTGCCGGCAGCTTCCAGCCCTGCGCCGTGGTCGAGGCCCTCGAAGGCTTCGAATTCGACGGGCTGGGCAACGGCCCGACGCTCTACCGCGCCGAGGACCACCAGTGCTTCAAGGACGTGCTGGTGGTGAAGGGCAAGGAAAACCCGACCAGCGAATTCGACCTTCTCGAAATCGTCGAGGTCACGCCGGTCGATCAGGTCACCTACGCGCCTGATCACCCGCAGTTCGCAGGCGGCGCCCTGGGCTCCTGCAACAACGGCGCCTGAGCCACCCCGCATCCCGGCCGCGCGCACCGCGCGCGCGGCCGGACACCCAAGCGCGCCCTGGCCCGCATGGCCGGGGCACGCCCCACCCCCTCTGAATCGCGAAGGATGGAATGATGGACGCAATCATCCTCCAGGTCCTCAACGGCCTCGACAAGGGCTCGGCCTATGCGCTGATCGCGCTTGGCCTGACACTCATCTTCGGCACGCTCGGCGTGGTCAACTTCGCGCATGGCGCGCTGTTCATGATCGGCGCCTTCTGCGCCGTCACGCTGAACCGCATCCTGTCGCTCAGCCACGAGGTCGTGGACGAAACCCGCACCGACTTCCTCGGCAACCCGCTCAAGGTCGATGTGCCTTACGTCTATGACTGGTTCGGCGAAGCCGCCGGGCAGACGATCATCGACTGGTCCGTGCCTCTGTCGCTGCTCTTCGCGATCCCGGTGATGATCCTGATCGGCGTCGCAATGGAGCGCGGCCTCATCAAGCACTTCTACAAGCGTCCCCATGCCGACCAGATCCTCGTGACCTTCGGCCTGGCCATCGTGCTTCAGGAAATCATCAAGTATTACTACGGCGCCAACCCGATCCCGACGCCCGCGCCCCAGGCCTTCACCGGCAGCTTCGATTTCGGCGCGATGGTCGGCATGGAAGCCAACCAGATCATCTATCCCTACTGGCGCCTGGTCTATTTCGCCTTCGCGGCCATCGTGATCGGCGCGGTCTTCGCCTTCCTGCAATTCACCACCTTCGGCATGGTCGTGCGCGCCGGCATGGCGGACCGCGAAACCGTGGGCCTGCTGGGCATCAACATCGACCGCCGCTTCACCATCATGTTCGGCATCGCCGCCGCCGTGGCGGGGCTTGCGGGCGTGATGTACACGCCGATCAACTCACCGAACTACCACATGGGCATGGACTTCCTCGTGCTCAGCTTCGTGGTCGTCGTGGTGGGCGGCATGGGCTCGCTGCCAGGCGCGGTTCTGGCGGGCTTCCTGCTGGGCATCCTGGAAAGCTTCGCGTCGATGAAAGAGGTGATCGACCTCATCCCCGGCATCAACCAGATCATCATCTACCTGGTTGCCATCATCATTCTGCTGACGCGTCCGCGGGGCCTGATGGGCCGCAAGGGCGTGATGGAGGACTAATCCATGTTCGGTCTGGACAAGAAAGACACCTCGCTGCTCATCATCGTCGCCATCCTGACGATGCTGGCCCCCTTCATCCTCAATCCCTTCCCGGCCGATTCCGCGATGGCGCAGTTCAACGCGGGCTATCCCGACCTGATGCAGCGTTTCGTGATCTTCGGGATCTTCGCGATCGGCTTCAACATCCTGTTTGGCCTGACGGGCTACCTGTCCTTCGGCCACGCCGCCTTCCTGGGCGTCGGCTCCTATGCCGCGGTGTGGATGTTCAAGCTGCTCAGCATGAACGTGATCCCGGCGATCATCCTCGCCGTCATCACCTCGGGCCTCTTCGCCCTGCTGATCGGCTTCATCTCGCTGCGCCGGTCGGGGATCTACTTCTCGATCCTCACGCTGGCCTTCGCGCAGATGTCCTTCGCGCTGGCCTACTCGGTTCTGACGCCGATCACCGGCGGCGAAACCGGGCTGCAACTGGCGCTCGATGACCCCCGCATCCTCGGTGCCTCGCAGACGCCCGAGGGCAACATCCCCGTGCCGGGCCTCTTCGGCATGGAGATGCGCGAAACCACCCAGATCGCCGTCGGCGCGTGGGAGTTCACCTTCAACGTGGGTTACTATTTCTGCGCCGTCATCATGCTTCTGTCCTTCTACCTGGCGATCCGCATCTTCCGCTCGCCTTTCGGCATGATGCTGCGCGCGATCAAGTCCAACCAGCAGCGCCTGAACTACACCGGCCTGAACGCGCGCCCCTATACGCTGGCGGCCTTCGTGATCTCGGGCATGTATGCCGGGCTCGCCGGTGGCCTGATGGCCTCGATGGACCCGCTGGCCGGGGCCGAGCGCATGTTCTGGACCGCCTCGGGCGAGGTGGTTCTGATGACCATCCTGGGCGGCGTCGGCACGCTGATCGGCCCGGTGCTGGGCGCGGGCATGATCAAGTACATGGAGAACATCATCTCCAAGATCAATTCCGACATCCTGCACGGCTGGTTCGCCTTCATGCCCGACGGACTCGAGGATTTCGTGGTGGCGATCGTCTATCCCTTCATCGGCAAGGGCTGGCACCTGACCCTCGGCATCATCTTCATGCTCGTGGTGATCTTCCTGCCCGGCGGCCTCGTCGAAGGCGGCCAGCGGATCGCCAAGGCGTTCAAGCGCCGCAAGTCCGACGATGCGTCGGGCAAGACCAGCACCGAACCCGCGGAATAAGGAGAGCCACCAATGGGCATTCTTGAAGTCAAGGACGTGAACAAGCGCTTCGGTGGCCTGCAAGCCCTGGGCAACGTCAACCTCAGCGTGGCAGAGAACTCCTGCCACGCGATCATCGGGCCGAACGGGGCGGGCAAATCCACCCTGCTGAACTGCCTGGTGGGCAAGCTCATCCCCGATACCGGCTCGGTCATGTTCGACGGCCAGTCGGTGCTGGGGCGCAAACCCTACGAGATCAACCAGATGGGCATTTCCCGCGTGTTCCAGACGCCCGAGATCTTCGGCGACCTGAGCGTGCTGGAAAACATGATGATCCCGATCTTCGCCAAGCGCGACGGCGCCTTCCGCATGCACGCGGTCGAGCATACCGAGAACGAGAAGGAGATCGTCGAACAGGCCGAACAGATCCTGGAAGACCTCAACATGGCCGACAAGCGCCACTTCCACTCCGCCTCGATGAGCCGCGGCGACAAGCGGCGCCTGGAAATCGGCATGTGCCTCGCCCAGCAACCGCGCCTGCTGCTGCTGGACGAACCCACCGCCGGGATGGCACGGGCCGACACCAACAATACGATCGACCTTCTCAAGCAGATCAAGGAAGAGCGCGACATCACAATCGCGATCATCGAACACGACATGCACGTGGTGTTCTCGCTGGCCGAACGGATCACCGTTCTGGCCCAGGGCACCCCGCTGGTCGAGGACACGCCCGAGAAGATCAAGGGCCATCCCAAGGTGCGCGAAGCGTATCTCGGCGAAACGGCGTAAAAAGGAGATCACGAGATGAACGTCAAACCGGACTTCTCAAAGGGCAAGAACTACGCCGAAACCGCCCCGGCCTTCCTGTCGATCTGGGACATGCAGTCCTATTACGGCGAAAGCTACATCGTCCAGAACATCAGCTTCAACGTCCACGAGGGCGAGATCCTGGCGCTCCTGGGCCGCAACGGGGCAGGCAAGACCACGACGCTGCGCTCGATCGCGCGGATGGACAATCCGCAGGTCAACCACGGCGAGATCTGGCTCGATCACCAGCCCCTGCACAAGATGAAAAGCCACGAGGCAGCGGTCGCCGGGATCGGTCTGGTGCCCGAGGATCGCTGCATCATCCCCGGCCTCACGGTCGAGGAAAACCTGGAACTGGCGCAGATCGCCCCGCCGGTCGGCTGGTCGCTGGAACGGCTCTACGATCTCTTCCCGCGGCTCAAGGAACGGCGCAAGCAGGAAGGCGTGACGCTCTCGGGCGGCGAACAGCAGATGCTGGCCGTGGCCCGCGCGCTGGCGCGTGACATCAAGGTGCTGCTGCTCGACGAACCCTACGAGGGGCTCGCCCCCGTCATCGTGGACGAGATCGAGAAGACGCTTCGCGTCATCAAGGAACAGGGCATGACCACGATCCTCGTGGAACAGAACGCCATCCGCGCGCTGGAACTGGCCGACCGGGCCGTGATTCTCGACACCGGGTCGATCGTCTTCGACGGCTCGGCCTCCGAAGTGCTCGAGAACGAGGAACTGCGGTCCGAATACCTGGCCATCTGACGGCCGGACCCCGTTGCCTGCCGGACCCGTTGCACGGGCGCCGGCGGGCCCCTACCCTGCCCAAAGCATTTCAAGAAGGAAAAGGTCAGATATGTCCGACAAAACCTATCCGCCCTCTGCCGACTTCGCCGCCAAGGCGCATATCGACGCCGCGAAATACGAAAAGCTCTACGCCGCCTCGGTCAACGATCCCGAGTCGTTCTGGGCCGAGCACGGCAAGCGCGTGGACTGGATCAAGCCGTTTTCCAAGGTGAAGGATGTCAATTTCGATTTCGGCAATGTCTCGATCAAATGGTTCGAGGACGGCACCCTGAACGTCGCGGCCAATTGCATCGACCGCCATCTCGAAACCCGCGGCGACCAGACCGCGATCATCTGGGAACCCGACGAGCCGGGCGACGAGGCGCAGCACATCACCTACCGCGAGCTGCACGCGCAGGTCTGCAAGATGTCCAACGTGCTCAAGAACCTCGGCGTCGGCAAGGGCGACCGCGTGGTGCTCTACCTGCCGATGATCCCCGAGGCGGCCTATGCCATGCTGGCCTGTGCGCGGATCGGCGCGATCCACTCGGTCGTCTTCGCCGGCTTCTCGCCCGACGCGCTCGGCGCGCGGGTGAACGGCTGCGACGCCAAGCTGGTCATCACCGCCGACACCGCTCCGCGCGGCGGCCGCAAGACCAAGCTCAAGGACAACGTGAACCAGGCGCTGCTGCATGACGTGGCCGACGTGAAATGCCTTGTCGTCCAGCGCACCGGCGACCAGATCGCCTGGCGCTCGGAAGGCGACTACTGGCTGCACGAGGAAATGGACAAGGTCGATGCCGACTGCCCGCCCGAGGAAATGAACGCCGAAGACCCGCTCTTCATCCTCTATACC